>JAQTZX010000037.1 GCA_028687525.1 Candidatus Omnitrophota bacterium | reverse complement strand
CCAGATAATCTTACCGTTAAAACCTGTAAGTTTAACAACGAGATTAACCAGTTTTTTTATGGATATTTCAAACCCGGATCCGATATTCACAGGATCGGATTTATCGTATTTCTCCGCGGCTAAAATAATTGCCTCTGCGGCGTCTTCAACGTAAAGAAATTCACGCGTGGGTTTACCGGTCCCCCAAACGGCGATCTCGGGCAACCCCTGCTCTTTTGCTTCCACGCATTTCCTGATAAGCGCCGGAATGACATGAGAGCTGTTTAGATCAAAGTTATCTCCCGGGCCGTACAGATTTACCGGAAGGAGAAAGATTGAATTAAAACCATATTGCTGGCGGTACGCCTGCGACTGCACCAGAAGCATCTTCTTAGCCAAGCCGTACGGGGCATTTGTTTCCTCGGGATAGCCGTTTCACAGATTTTCTTCTTTGAACGGAACCGGAGTGAACTTTGGATACGCGCAGATAGTCCCTATGGCGACAAATTTCTCTATCCCGGCCTGTCGGCCGGCTTCCATCATTTGCACACCCATCATCAGGTTATCATAAAAGAACTTTCCCGGATTTTCACGATTGGCGCCGATACCTCCTACTTGAGCGGCAAGGTGAATAACGATATCCGGCCGGGCATCGGCATAAAGCCGCTTTACCGCCTCCATTTTTACCAGGTCGTAATCTTTACTGCACGGGATAAAAATGTTCCGGCATCCGCGTTCTTTTAACCGAGAAACAAGGTGCGTTCCCAAAAAACCTGCGCCGCCGGTGACTGTTATTCTTTTATTCTTTAGGTTAATCATATCAATCGGTTTTCCACCATCGATGAGGGAATTTCTCCCGTAGAATCCGGTCACCTTCCCCTACCGGGGTTAATCCCGCAGCCCGCATATCGGCATCAATCATTATTTTTACTAAATCCCGGAACTTTACTTTGGGCTGCCACTTGAATATTTTCTTGACCTTCTTAATATCGGCGATAAGATTATTCACTTCCGTCGGGCGGAAATAACGGGGGTCAATTTCCACATACTTCTTCCAGGGAAGGCCGACGTAACCGAAGGATTCCGTCACCAATTCTTTAACGGAATGAGACTCGCCGGTGCCGGTAACGTAATCATCGGGCTTCTCCTGCTGTAAAATCGACCACATAATTTCTGCGTACTCGGGGGCATATCCCCAGTCTCTTCTCGCATCGAGATTGCCGAGATAAAGCTTATCCTGCTTTCCCGCCACAATATTGGCTATGGCCCGGGTGATCTTCCTGCTGACAAAGGTTTCGCCTCTCCGGGGGGATTCGTGGTTAAAAAGTATCCCGTTGCATGCAAAAATATTATATCCATCGCGGTAATTCTTGGTAAGCCAATACGCGTAAAGTTTTGCGCAGGCATACGGGCTTTGCGGCTGGAAAACGGTTGTTTCCGATTGCGGGGGGCGCGCGGAACCGAACATTTCACTGCTTGAGGCTTGATAAAACTTTATCTTCCTTCCGCTGCGGCGGATTGCCTCCAAAATACGTGTCGCTCCTAAAGCAGTAATATTCCCCGTATATTCAGGAATATCAAAACTTACCCGTACATGGCTTTGGGCGGCTAAATGATAAACTTCATCGGGTTTTATATTGAAAATAATGTTGTTGATTTGTTCGGCGTCGGAGATATCGCCGTAATGCAGGAATAATCTGGCTTTTTTGGAATGCGGATCGACGTAAATATGACCTATTCTTCCGGTGTTAAAAGTACTTGCTCTTCTTATAATGCCGTGTACTTCATATCCTTTGGACAAAAGCAGTTCTGCTAAGTATGAACCGTCCTGGCCCGTAATACCGGTTATGAGGGCTTTCTTCATGCCTTTTTAGCTCCTTTCAATAAAATATTGTAAAGTCATCACACAGGTGAAAAATCAGTATCTCAACGTTGGATTCTTCGGTCTCTTCGCTTCGCTCCGAGTCCTCAGAATGACGACGCGGAAGAGTCCTTGAATTGATTGTTATATAATACAAATATGCTCTGTCAAATTAAATATGTATTCTAAAAGATGCTGCCCGCCGGTACGGCTAACGCGCTACATATCCCCGCACGCATTCGTCCAGGACTTCATGTATGCCGCGCACTTTAAAACCGCTGCGTTCCAGTTTACGCGTCGAAAGTATTAAATTTGTCCTGATCATATCAAGCTTTTTCAGTTCGAGCACGCTATAAGTGAACTCCGGGACACGGCGTTTATACACATCGAGAAGTTGAGGATATCTCAAGCCTCCCTTATTGACCACATTATATATCCCCCGCGCGTCAACCCTGATCAAATGCTTCAAAGCCCCGATAAAATCCGGGATGTAGGTTATCGAGTTCGGGATATCGATGACTTTTTTGTAGGAGATCAGCTTGTCCAGTATATTCTTGGGATGCGGGCGGTTATCCAGGGGGATGCGGATGCGCGTAATGAGAATGTTGTATTTCCCGCACAGCGCTTCCAGCGCGCGTTCGGAATAAATCTTGGTCCGGCTGTAATACAGGCCGAAAAAATCCGGGACGCGCGCCTCCGTCAAAGGCCTGTCGCGCTTATAATCGTAGTGATAGATACAGCCGCTGGAAATATGAACCAGTTTCATATTATTGCGCAAGGCCACTTCCGCCAGGATGATCGGCATATAGGTATTGGCAAACAGGGTCAGGTCTTTTTCCTTCTCGCATCCGTCCACGTTGCCCGCGCCGGTATAACCTATGCAGTTGATAATCACATTCGGGTTATACTTTTTAACCTCGCGTTCCGCCTCCGTAAAAGAATGCAGTATCGTGCCGGAGATATCGCAGTCAAGCTCCCCGCGCAGGCGTTCGGCGATAAAACCGCCTTTGCCTAAAATGAGTATTTTATTTTTCATTTCTTTCGATGCCCCTCAAGTATTCACCGTAACCGGTGTTGATGGAATCGGCGTGCTTTATGAGCCGTTTCCGGTCGATGTAGCCCATGCGGTAGGCGATCTCTTCCACGCACCCCACCTTCAGGCCCTGGCGCTCCTCTATGGTCTTTATGAACAGAGAAGCGTCGATGAGCGATTCATAGGTCCCGGTATCCAGCCAGGCGTAGCCGCGGCCCAATAATTTTGCCTTCAATGCCCCCCGCTTGAGGTACTGGTTATTCAAATCGGATATCTCCAGTTCCCCGCGGGCGGAAGGTTTCAGTTTCTTGGCAATACTCACCACATGGTTATCATAGAAATACAGTCCGGTGACCGCCCAGTTCGATTTCGGATTTTCGGGTTTCTCCCGGATGGAAAGAACACGGTTATTCCTGTCAAGATCAACCACGCCGTAGCGCTGTGGATTATTGACATAATAAGCAAATATCATCGCGCCGCGCTTCTAGGCCGCCGCTTCCTGCAGCAACCCGGTCAGGTTGTGCCCGTAAAAGATATTGTCTCCCAGGATCAGGGAAACGCTGTCTTTGCCGATGAATTTCTCCCCCACTAAGAATGCCTGGGCAATGCCCCCGGGTTTTTCCTGAACGGCATACGATAATTTCAATCCCAGGTCATGCCCTTCCCCGAAAAGATCCCTGAAGCGGGATATATCATGCGGAGTGGAAATAATGAGTATCTCGCGTATGCCTGCAAGCATCAAGACCGACAGAGGATAATAAACCATGGGTTTGTCATAAACGGGCAATAACTGCTTGCATACCGCCCGGGTTACCGGGTAAAGCCGTGTGGCCTTGCCGCCCGCCAAGATGATGCCTTTCACGTTACCTCCCTGTTTGATTCAAAACTACTACTTTCCTACGTCTCTCGGATTGCGGAGACAGTCACGCGGCATTCACGCATTCATCTCCCTTCGCCAAGGCTTCGGGGGATAGTCCTCCAAAGCTTTAGCGAAGGAGGACATCTCCATGTTTACACACGGGGTTTTCTGCGCGAAGGCGGATAAAAACTATTTCAAAGTCCGGCTTACAACTGCCAGGGATAGACACACTGTTTATCTTTAATTTTACCATGAAGGCCCACAACCCTGTGTTCGCTAATATGGTATTTTTCTTTAAAATAGTTTACCGGAGACGCTTTGAACTGAGCAAAATTAAGCTTTACCTCCAACGGCAGATAACTCCTGCCTTTTTTCAGCACAAAATCGATCTCTTTTTTATCGGTGGTGCGCCAATAGGCAACCCGCTGTGAACCGTATTTTTTGGCCAATTCCGCGAATATACTGGTTTCAAAAACCGGGCCCATAACCTCTTTCGGAAGCTCTTTAAGCCAAAGCATCTGCATTAAGCCCGTATCATAAAAAAATATTTTCGGCGTTTTTGATAATTCCGAACGTACGTTCCTGCTGAACGGCCGGACACTTTTAACAATATACGTTTGCTCTAATAAAAACAGGTAGTTTTCTACCGTGGGCTTGGCGATATTGCAGGTATTGGACAGTTCAAACACATTTAAAAGCTGTCCGCTCTGCGATGCCAAGGCTTCAACCAGCCTGTTGAATTTGTTGACATCCTTTATGTCCGCCAGGTCCCGGATGTCTTTCTTTATATATGTATCTATGATCTGCTGGAGATACTTTTCTTTAATTTCCACATCACCGGCCAGAACTATCTTCGGATAACCGCCGAAAAGAACATATTCTTCATAAAGCGCCCTGAGTTCTTCCAGCTTCTTTTCAGTATAAACCGGCGCGGGCGAAAACCGGTATTTCTTAAAAAGCAAAAACTCCGCGAACGATAAATTATACACCTCAAAATCCACCGTCCTGCCGGAAAGCGAATCGGTAAATTTTTTCTTTATCTGAAAACTGGACGATCCGGAAACGATGAGTTTAAGCCACTGGTGGTGGTCCGCTATAAGCTTCAGAAAAGACGAAGGGTTTTCCAAATACTGTATCTCATCAATAAAAACAAACAATCTCTCTTTTGCCCGGGTGTATTCTGACCCGTCAAAACCTTCTTCCGAAAGATATCTGATAAACTCACCAACTCCCGCGTCCAGGATGCGCACATAACGGGAATCCTCCAGGTCAATAAAATGCGCGGCTTGGCGTTTTCCCTTAAGCAGGTTTTGCAGGTAGTACAGGATGCACGTCTTGCCTACCTGGCGGGCGCCATGTAATACTATGATATCTTTGGTAGGCAAGTACCGGACTATTTCATCCGCGATAAGCCGTTTGTAAATCACATCCTGAGTATTCGTGTGTTGGTTAACCATATTCAGTATACTTTATATTAAATAAAAAGCTCAGTCAAGTATATTTTTTATCATGAGCCCCGACAGAGAAAAATAAAGCTCCGCGGGGTAAAGCCGTGTGGCCTTGCCGCCCGCCAAGATGATGCCTTTCATATCACGCCCATTGTAGGAAAAATTCTCAAAACAGCAGTCTGCTGAAAAACCCTATTTTTGTCATCCTGAGCGAAACGAAGGATCTCTTTGCCGCCGGAGATTCCTGCCTGCCGGCAGGCTTCGGCCTGCGGCCTTAGAATAACGAATAAAAAAATTATTACTGCACCAATTTTACTATCGGCATCTCAAAAATATCTTTCAGGAGCATTCCCCCCTGCCCCGCCAATATAGTACGCGCTCCCGGATATTGTTTTTTAAACGATACCAGCCCTTCTTCGTTCTCGAACCTTCTTCCGCTTTTAACTTCCAGAGCAGTCAAGGCCTTGCCTCTGCGCAGGACATAGTCAACCTCTTTATTCCCATCCCTCCAATAAAAAACTTCTATCCCCTCCAAAGAACCGCTGTTAACTAAATGCGCCCCGACGGCAGTCTCTACCAATCTCCCCCACACAGACGAATCACGCCGAAGCTCTTTAAATTTCCCGGGTATCAGAGCGGTGCAAAGGCCGGTATTTAACGGCAGCCATTTCGGGCTTGAACTCCTTACCCGCACCTCCTTGCCCGACCATTTCTGCAATCCCCGGATCAGAAATGCCGCCTCCAGCAACCGCTGATAATGCGCGATCGTCACCGTGTTTCCCGCGTCTTGCAGTTGGCCGGTGATTTTCTGATACGACAACTCCTGCCCCGCGTATTCGCATGCCAGCACGAATAATTGCCGCAGTAACACCGGCTTTTCCACGCGGTTCAAAAGCAGGATATCTTTAGAAAGAGCGGTTTCAACAAGAGAATCCCTCACATACTGCTTCCATCTCTCTTCATCAGCGATCAACCCCGCGGATGCAGGATAGCCTCCGAAAAATATATATTCATCCAGTGTCCAGCCGAAGCAATCCCGCATTTCTTCCCACGACCAATGCGGAAACCGGATAAGCTCAAACCTTCCGGCCAGGCTTTCACCCAATCCCTTCCGGATCAAAAGAGATGAAGACCCCAGTACAACAACATGAATATTATTGCCTGCCCTGCTGTCTTCATCCCATAAACGCTTTACCTCTTCCGACCAATGCGGAATCTTCTGGACTTCATCCAGAGCCAAAATGACAGAAGCCCCTTCTCCTGTCTTTAGACGCGCAATATCCCATTGCCGGGATATCCAATTAATATCCGGCGGTGCCGGCAGGTCAGCCGCAGCATAATGATTCGGCACCTTTACCTCATTCAAAACCTGCTGCATAGCGGTAGTCTTTCCCACCTGCCTCGGGCCCAACACTACTTGAATAAACCGCCGTTTTTCGGATAAACGCCGGCTGATTGTCTCTGTCATCTGCCGCTTATACATCCTGTCTCCTATATATAATTACTCAGTACTATGAGCAATTATACTCTATGCAATGAGCAAAGTCAAGTTTTATCTTCCGCCGCTAAATAGGATTCTTCGGCCTGCGGCCTCAGAATGACGGATAAATTCGCGCGCTTACACACTTATGCGTACGCCTTCAAGACTTCTTCCCTCTTCTTCACGATCGCCCGGGGATCTTCGATAAGATCCGTACCGCTCCAGGCGTCTAAACAGAATTTTTCCATGTACTCATATTTCAAATACCCGTAGCCTTTATCCGCCCAGCCGTCTCCCCACGAATTCTTGAAAGTAAAAAGCTTTCGGGTATCATTGTAACCGGTAATGCAAATGGCATGGCCGCCCTGCCGGGATTCGTTTTTCCCGGGCATAGGGATCAAACCGGTTTTCTCCGCTTTGGGAGAAAACCAGGATTCATACACCTCAACCCCGGCCAGGAACGGACCGTTCACCATTAGGCTGCGTTTCATCTCCGGCACCCCTTCCAGGCGCGCATAAGCCTTGATGCGGTACTTTTCCGCGTCTTTATCCGCGCCCCGCAGAGGTTTGCCGGCCTGGTGCGGCCGGTACGGCCAGAACCGCTCCCGGCATACCCCGTCCTGCATCAATATTTTCATGGCTACGCGCGGATAAGTGCCTTCTTCATCGGGAGCGCCGTCCTGTTTCTTGCACAGGCTGTACACGAACCGCGGAGAAAGTTCCTGCTGTTTTTTATATTCCAGGGTATCCTGATATTCTTTCACTCCCACCACGCTTGCGAAAGCCACGCAGGTTCCCTCATTTCCCTGGTTCCTGACCGGTGTCATCCGTCCGCGGTAATCGAGCTTCTTCGGCAAGGGTATGACAGGCAGGACCAGCCCCATCGGGATATCGCGAAGATCCTTGGGATCCTTCCTACAGCCTAATGCCTGACGATGTCTCAATTTATTCATAATGGTCATCCCCTTCATCATGCAGTATGTAAGTTTGTACGTGGTTTTGCCTTACAAACTTTACACTTATACACTTTACACTATGTTAGAACGGGATTTTTACCCCCGCCTCCACTCTCTTATCATTGCCCGCGCGCTTCAAACGTACGAACGCCTCGGCATCACGCCCCTTGAGAAAACGGCGGGAAACAGTCAGGCTCAACCCGGCGGATTCTCCTGCCCGGCTCACCAGGGCAAAAGTAACCTCGTCATTTTTACTCAAGGCAGTGTTCACCCCGAAAGCCAGGCTTTCCACCTTCCCTTTACCATAATCCATTTCGAAATTCACTCCTGCCGCACGGCTGAATTTCCAGATACCGTATAGAGTGATTATTTTATCATAAGCGGGCTTTTTCCCCTTCAATCCCACCCCCAGCCGATACTTTATCTCCCTGTCCTTCGGATACAGATTCGGGCTTTCCGCCTGAACGCGAAAATCAAAAAAGGAATCAATGCCCCCGGAAAGTATATACCGCAAGCGGCCGGTCCCGCCGGCCCTCCAGAAACCTTCAAAAAGAACAGTACGCGCGATTCTCGTTTTTTTCCGGCCGTCTTTCTTTTCAAATCTATAGACGATCTGCTGATTCTTGTTCACTTCCCAGCTTCCGGTAAAAACCAGTATATCCGGACGGGCTTTTCTTTTCAGCGCAAAGGTAAAACGGTTCTGTTCATCCGCCTGCCAATTCCCGGAAAATTGCAGGATTTGAATATGGGTATTGCCGCGCCGGTCTTTGCTTTTTAGTTCCAGGGCAAGACGGTTACCCTCAACGGAAATGATATCCCCTTTCAGGGTTAAACCGGTCCTTTCCCCTTGAGATTTAATCTCGGCAAGCCGCAAAACAAAATTATGATCCGCATCCAGCGCCCAGTTACCTTCCAGGTCAATACGGGAAGGGACATGATATTCCCGTTTCCACGATGCGGATTCTCCGACGATATAACTCAACCGGTTACGGCCTTCGAGGACGAATTTTCCGTCGGGCACGAGAACTTCCCCCGCCCGGAGTATCATTAGACGGTTCTTGCCGTCAATCGAATACCGCGTTTCGGAACTCTTCACTTTACACCCGCGCACTTACGAACTTTACACTTATCCCGTCCCGGCGCTTTGCCCGGATGGCGGGACACCGTCCCCTAAACATACCGGTTTGTACGGGAGACACTTACACACGGCACCCCGGATTTCTCTCTCCCATACCGGTCTTCCAGGCGTTCTATATCATCTTCCTCCAGATAATCGCCGGACTGAACCTCTACGATACGCAAGATGGTATCCCCGGGATTGGCAATCCGGTGAACGCAAGACATGGGAATAAAAGTGCTTTCATTGGTATTTACAATGAACGCCCGGCCATCCCTGGTTATCTGCGCTTTACCTTCAACCACAACCCAGTGTTCACTCCTCTTCCGGTGCAGCTGCAGGCTCAACGAATGGTCCGGTTTGACCTCCATCAGTTTTATCTTGAACCCCATCCCGGTATCCAATACGGTATAAGCACCCCACGGGCGCTTTACGGTTTTATGTAAATAATGCTCCTCTCTTTTCCGCTCTTTCAAAGACTCCACAAGCTTCTTGACATCTTCACTCCGGTTTTTCCTCGTTATAAGGAGCGCATCCGGAGTATCCACAACGATCAAATCCTCAAGCCCGATAGTGGCAACCAGACGCTTTGTGCCGACAACGGTTATGTTCCGGCTGTCTATATCCATGACCTCGGCTAAGAATTTATTTCCCTGTTTATCCTTGAGAAGCAATTCATCCCAAGCCTGCCAGCTCCCCAGGTCGGACCACCCTAAGTTTTTAGG
>JAQTZX010000036.1 GCA_028687525.1 Candidatus Omnitrophota bacterium | reverse complement strand
ATCTGCGGTTTTGGCGCAGAGGATGCCTTCTTTCGGGAATGTGTTCACTCCCTCGGCCTGGCGCGTGATCCTGTCTTCGGCGCTGGGCGTGGTTTTATCTATGACCCCGGTTAAGAAACTGGAGCGTTCGGGACCGATAAGATCGGGTATTTTCTGCTTTTTTTTGTGCTGGTTTCCATCGGAGCCGGAGCGCGGCTGGCGAACATAGGTACTTCTCTGATTTTGATCCTGGCGGGATTTTGTATCGTTATCATTCACGGTGTGATAGTCCTGGGGGTATCCCGTTTGATCCGGGCGCCTTTATTCCTAACGGTTGTCTCCAGTCAGGCCAATCTCGGGGGGGTGGCCTCTGCGCCGGTGGTGGCCGGG
Organism: Candidatus Omnitrophota bacterium; assembly: GCA_028687525.1. Lineage (GTDB taxonomy): Bacteria > Omnitrophota > Gorgyraeia > Gygaellales > Profunditerraquicolaceae > JAQTZX01. The sequence goes on along the minus strand of JAQTZX010000036.1, from coordinate 9,308 downwards.
GTGTATCAGCCGCACCTGTCCTATGTGGGGTTGCTTCTTGCCGTTTTCGGCAATATCATAGGTACTTATGTGGGGATCATAACCGGGTATGTGTGCCGGTATTTTTCGGGAGGATCGTAGGGGCGAACGGCCATTTGCCCCTGCATCGCAATGATATTGGTCGATGCTGTAAGGGTATTTTATGAATAAAAATTTTCTCCATTTCGGAATTTGTTTATTACTGATTTTTATTTCTCCGTGTTTCGCCTTTCCCGGGGAAAACCCGGGCTATGCCGCTCCTTCCGTATTGCCGCATACCAGCAGGGAAATGAGAACCCCGGGTTTCTGGATTAGCAGGCATCCGTTCCCCGACCGTGTTATCCTTGATGATGAGGATATCCTGCGATTCAATCAAAAGACGGAACACGAATTGAAACTTATAAAAACCATAACGGTGATTGGTCCGGTGTACCCGGGGGATGACGTGCGTAGTCAACTGCGGGAAGGGATGGGTGAATTTTTAAAAAACCGGCTTTATGTACGGCGGGGGAAGAGGGCCGGTAGAAGGTATTTTGTCCGGATCCGGGAAAACATGAATATCGGTTCTATAGCCGCCGAGGTCCCCGTGCGTTACGCTTTTGTCCGCCGCTGTTCGGATCAGCGTTTACTGCCGACCGCGGATATTCTGACCGAACGCCCTTTTGATGCCGATTTCGACCAGGTACAGAATAGTTCTTTGGACGCGGGCACGCCGATGGCGGTTTTGCATGAGACCATGGACGGGATGTGGTGTTACGGTATAACTCCCGCTTCTTCAGGCTGGGTTCGCAAGGAGCAGATTGTTTTTTGTTCCCTGGAGGATATGCGGGTTTTCACGGGTAAAAAGGATTTTTATGTGGTGACCGGACCCAAGGCGGATATTTTTCTCGATCCCGCCTGCACGCAGTATTTTGACACGGTGCGCATGGGGGCGAAATTCCCGGTTTGGCCCGGTACCGATGGGGCCGCCGGATCGAGTATGCGGGGTGAGGAAACCGTTTGTATCGAATTTCCTTTTTCAGGCGGAACGGGTGCATTTTATGTCCGGCAGGCGTATGTGCGCCGTGAAGGCGTGCATAAAGGGTTTTTGCGCTATACGCCACGGACGGTGATTGAACAGGCTTTTAAGATGTTGAATGCCCCGTATGGATGGGGAGGGGTAAACGGAGAACAGGATTGTTCGGCTTTTCTGCAGGAGGTTTTCGCCGTCGTGGGGATATCTTTGCCCCGTAATTCCGGAGCGCAGGGGCAAACCGGGCATCTGTCTGCGGATTTCAGCACGGGAAAATCCACTGTGGAAACCAAGTATTCCTTTTTGAGAGAGAACGGTATTCCGGGGGTGAGTATTCTGCAGTTGAAAGGGCATGTGTTGTTATATCTTGGGGAAATGAATGGAAGGCTTTATGCCATACATGATACAAGCGGTTACCGGGAAAAATTTTTATTCGGTGAAAGGGTTAGAAGGGTGATGAAAGTCGTGGTCAGCGACCTTTATCTGGGAGAGGGCGGTTCAAGAGGTTCTCTTCTGGATCGTTTGCTTAGGATTACCAATGTGTTTTTGTTCTGAAATGTCCCGCGAATCGGGACGATAAATAATCCCGGCGGGAGATTTTTAGTATACCGGTAGTTACCAAGAATACGTTTTTTTTACTTATATAGTTGCAATGATGCAGTGTTTCGAAGTAAAACAAAGACGTTCATGAAGAACGTCTTTTGATTTTTAGAGAGGACGCCGGCGTCTTTTTATCCGAGAAAGGGATGAGAAGGCGCTTTTTTGTTTGTATGCTTGTCAACCATCCGGGTAAAACTGGAGAAAGGAGTGCGGAATGAGAGGTAAAGTTTTTTTTGCGGTATTAGCCGGTTTCATCATTGCGTTGTCCGGCATTTGCACGGGAGGTTACGCGGCGGAAAAGGTGTTATTGTCGGACGCGGGTTTTGAGGTGTCGGGAGATCTGAATTTCAGCTCGCTTTATGTGTGGAGAGGCTTTATGCTTGACGGCGACGCGGTCCTTCAGCCGGGGTTATACATTAAAAGCCCGGAGTCGAAATTCGGGAGGTTCAAAGTCGGGGTGTGGATGAGCCATGATATGGAAAACCGCGATACGCTGAAATCAAGCGAGACCGATACCATATTCGACTACACGTATAGTTTTTCATTCGCCGATGTTTCCGTGGGGCATACCTATTATGATTTTCCCGATGCCATGCCTTTAGACGGCTCGCCGAAAGGCTGGAGCAGGGAATTTTATGCCGGTCTAACCCTTCCGAAAATACTGTTGAGCCCTTCCGTGTACTACTATTATGATTACGGCAACAAAGAGGACGGCGGCGGAGAAGGTTCATACACGGTCTTGAACCTTGCATACAGTCTGCCTTTTGAAGTAAAAGAATACTCCCTAAGCCTTGATCTGGCGGGGCATGTCGGCCATAACAACAAATTGTATGTCCGGGGCAAAGGAGGGGATGCGGGTATGTCCGCGGGTGTTTCCATCCCTTTGACGACATCTTTGACATGCAAGCCGAATATCAATTATTCGATCCCGTGGGGTAATCTAAGCGATAAAGGCAACGGTAATCAGAAGAACAGGTTTTTCGGAGGGATTTATATGAGTTATTTATTCTAACCGGATAAAAACCGCCGCAAAAAAGGGGACGGTTCTATTTTTTTTCCGGAATCGATGCCGAAAAAAATAGAACCGTCCCCTTTTTTGCGAACCGTCCCCCTTTTTTGCTTGACAGTGATTTTGGTTTGTGTTATATTGAAAACGTTTTTCAATAATGATCATAGGCGGATTGTTATGGATAAAGAATACGAAATACTGGATTCGTTCATACGTTTCCGGGGACTTCGCCATACACCTCAGAGAGAAATGATACTGCGGGTTTTCCTTTCCGTCGAAGGGCACCTGTCCGTTGAGGAATTGCATGCTTTGGCCAAAAAACACGACCGTTCGATAGGGTATACTACTGTGTATCGCACCATGAAGCTTTTGTCGGAATCGGGCCTCGCCGATAAAGTGGAGTTCGGCGACGGGATCCCCCGGTACGAGCATAAATATAACCACCGGCACCACGACCATTTCGTTTGCGTCAAATGCGGAAAATGCTTCGAAGTGGCGCATGCAGGCATCGAAAAACTGCAGGAAACACTCGCCCGGGAGCGTGATTTTACGCCTCTTTGGCACACGATGCAGGTTTTCGGATTATGTAAAGACTGCAGGGGAATTGAAATTAAGCTTCAATAGTAAAGGCGGATGCGATGACTATCGCCGATTTGGGAGATGGTGATAACTTCAGAGTGAAGCGGGTGAGCCTGCCGAAGGAGATCGGCAAGCGTCTTGTCGATATGGGGTTTACCGGAGGAGCAGAGGGGTATGTCGTGCGCAGCGCTTTGTTAGGTGATCCCCTGCAAATCAAGATCCGCGGGTATGATATTTCCATCCGGAAGTCGGAAGCGGCGGGGATAGAGGTTGCGCATATCGGGCACAGGTATCGCCGCCGCCGGGGGATGAGGATGTTCAGGAAAGGAACGGATGAATAAGATAATCCGCGCCGCGATCGCCGGCAACCCTAATTCGGGGAAGACCACTATTTTTAACGCGATAACCGGCGCGCATCAGAAAGTCGGTAATTACGCGGGCGTTACCGTGGATAAAAAAGAGGGCAGGAGGCTGTATAAGGGGTACGAGTTCATTATTTACGATCTGCCCGGCACGTACAGCCTGACGGCGTATTCTGTGGACGAGATGATCGCCCGGGATTTCATAATCGAGGGTAAACCCGATGTGATCATCGATGTCCTGGATTCGACGAATATCGAACGCAACCTTTATCTATGTCTGCAATTTCAGGAACTCGGCGTGCCGGTTGTCGCGGCGCTGAATATCATTGACCAGGCCGAAAAAATGGGCATTCGTATCGACGAAAAAGCGCTGTCTTCGGTACTTGGTATATCGTTCCTGAAAACCGCGGGAGCCTCCGGCAAGGGAATCGATGAGCTTCTCGACGCGGCGATCGCCGTTGTGGAAAGGAAAGAGAAGCTTCAGCGGTGCGTAAGTTACGGCCCGGAACTTGAACGGGAAATAACGGCCGTCGGCGCGCTCCTGGAGCGTGATCCCGCTTTCTCATCCGCGTATTCGCCCCGCTGGACGGCGATAAAGTTGATCGAAAAAGACGCCCACGCGTATCAGCTTATAGAAAACCATCCGTTGTCTGCCGGCATTAAGCTTATCGCCGGGGAAAGCATCCGGCGCATCGAAAATCATTTCGGGCGCGATGCCGAGATTGCCGTTTCCGAGCAGAGGTACGGTTATATACACGGCGCCGTTACCGAGGCGGTCCGCCGGGAGATCGATGTCCGGACGGCAACCGAACGGGCCGATTCCATACTTCTGAACCGTTACCTGGGCCTTCCCGTATTCGTTTTTATTCTCTGGGCGGTTTTTCAGGCCACTTTCAAGCTCGGGGAATATCCGGTGTCCTGGCTTGAGATTTTTTTCAGCCGGCTTTCCGCTTTTGCCTCCGGGGTTGTCCCCGCGGGCCTGCCGCGTTCCCTGGTCGTGGACGGCATTATCGCCGGGGTAGGCGGGGTGTTTTCTTTTGTCCCGTTGGTGATAATCCTGTTTTTATGTATTTCCATACTTGAGGATACCGGGTATATGGCGCGCACGGCGTTCATCATGGACAGGTTCCTGCATATTTTCGGCCTGCACGGACAGTCTTTCATGCCGATGATGCTGGGATTCGGCTGTTCCGTGGCCGCGGTAATGGCCGCCCGCACGCTTAAAAGCTCCCGGGACCGGATCATTACCATTTTGATAATCCCGTTTATGAGCTGCGGGGCGAAGCTTCCCGTATATGTCCTGCTTGCCGGGGCTTTTTTTTATCATAACCCGGGCAACGCCGTTCTTGCCGTTTATCTTACCGGTGTTGTGTTGGCAGTATTCTCTTCGCTCATATTCCGGAGGATACTGTTTAGAGGCGAAGCAACTCCTTTTGTCATGGAACTCCCTCCGTATCGTATCCCGACCATTCGGGGTATTGCCTGGCACGTGTGGGATAAGTTGTGGCAGTATTTTAAGAGGGCGGGAACGGTCATCCTTCTGGCCTCGATCCTTATCTGGACTATTACTTCTTTTCCAAAGCCGGCGCATAACGGGGGAGACACCGCGCGTATTCGGGCAAAGACCGAACAGGCGCTTGAATACAGCATAGCCGGGCGTATCGGTAAATTCATGGAACCGGTCATTAAACCGCTCGGTTTTGACTGGAAAATCGGGGTCGCGGCGGTAACCGGGTTTGCCGCGAAAGAGATAACCGTATCCACGCTGGGGATCCTTTATAAGGCGGAGGCCGGTGAAAACGGGGAGAATGAATCCCTGCGCCGGGCGCTAAGGGATGACCCGGCGTTCAATCCGCTTGTGGCATTTGTATTTATGCTGTTTATTCTTATTATCCCGCCTTGTTTCGCCACTCTGGCGGTGATCCGGTCGGAAATCGGGTGGAAATGGCTGTTTTTCAGCCTGGCGTATACCGGTGCTCTTGCCTGGCTGATTTGTTTTGCCGTATATCAGGCGGGCATTTTTGTGGTATAATCGGTACCGGGTAACGATGTGAAAATTAACAGAGGAGGGCCTATGCAGGTAAAAAATGCCGGCGAGAAATATAAGTGCAGTGTGTGCGGGAACGAAGTGACGGTGACCAAGGCCGGGGGAGGAGAACTGGTCTGCTGTAAAAAACCGATGGAGCAAATACCGGAATAGGAGATGAACATATGGGAAAATCATTGAAAGGGACACAGACGGAAAAGAACCTGTTGATTTCCTTTGCCGGCGAGTCTCAGGCGAGGAACCGTTATACGTATTTCGCCTCCGCGGCGCGCAAGGAAGGTTTCGAGCAGATAGCGAATATTTTCATGGAGACCGCGGAAAATGAGAAAGAGCATGCCAAAGTGTTTTTCAAGTATCTTGAAGGGGGCGATGTGGAGATCTCCGCCGCGTATCCGGCGGGACAGATAAAAAACACCAGGTCGAATCTCGAGGCGGCGGCGGCAGGCGAGAACCTGGAATGGACGGTTTTGTATCAGGATTTCGCCAAAACAGCGAGGGAAGAAGGTTTCCCGGAAGCCGCCCGTTCTTTTGAACAGATTGCCAAGGTGGAGAGGTTTCACGAATCGCGCTACCGTAAACTGGCCGATAACCTGGTTAAAGGAGAGGCCTTTAAGAAAAAAACACCGGTGAAGTGGCACTGTCTCAACTGCGGGTATATTCATGAAGGAGCGGAGGCTCCTGCCGAGTGTCCCGCATGCAAACATCCGCAGAGTTTCTATGAGGTATTGGCGGAGAATATCTGAAGATGAGAAACTGTTGAACCGGCAGGCGGCTTTGAGGATGAACCCGATATCGCTTTCGGCGGCAGTGTATTATATACATTCCGATCCCGCCGCCCGCGTGGTGATACCGTAAACGCCGATGGATGAAAAGGGATTGACAAAAACGGTTGTTTGTGTATAATTACTCCATATCCGGATATCGGGGAATGAAGCTCCGCGGGTTAAAGCCCGAGGTTTCCGGAGCGGAATACCAAGCGGCGCCTATATTTATCCGCGCCCTAAAAGGCGCGGTTTTAGCGCCGCCGAAGTATAAAGAAATGGAAGAGCTGGCGTATAAAATAAAAAAAGAGAAATAAATCCCGGTTTTTTGAGGATATAAATATAAAGTCCCGCCCTTTCCGAATTTTTCCGAGCAAACAATGGAAAATAGCACGTTTGGGTTTCTTATGGATCCCCTGTCATTATTCTTTCTTTTTGTCATTTTGCTTGTTTCTGCGCCCTCCGCGGTTTATTCTTTCGGCTACTTAAAAGGCGGATATTCTTCCGGGAAGATCACGCTTTCCTGGCTGCTGCTTTTTGTTTTTGTCCTTTCTATGGCTTTGTTGGTGACCGTAGGCAACGCGTTCATTTTTTTGATCGTCTGGGAAATCATGTCCCTGGTATCGTATTTTCTGGTTGTTTTCGACTCCACGCATGAAAAATCCATCCAGGCAGGGATGATATATATCATTATGACGCACATCGGGACCGCTTTTTTGGCGGCCGCGTTCATGCTTCTGTATTCCCATTCCGGTTCTTTTGATTTTTTAGTCATGCGGACCGCCTGCCGTGCGATGCCTTTTCAGATGAAGAATATCATTTTTCTGCTGTTTCTGATAGGTTTCGGCACCAAGGCCGGTATCGTTCCTCTGCATGTCTGGCTGCCGTACGCCCATCCGCAGGCGCCCAGCCATATATCAAGCATCATGTCCGGGGTAATGATCAAGACCGCGATATACGGTATAATCAGGTTTGTGATTTTTATCCTGGGAGTCGATGTTCTTTGGTGGGGAGCCGCGATTTTGATATTGGCGCTTGTTTCCTGCCTGGTCGGAGTGATTTACGCGCTCATGGAACAGGATATCAAGAGATTGCTCGCTTATTCCAGTGTTGAAAATATAGGGATCATCTTACTGGGCGTCGGGCTGTCCATGGTTTTTCTGTCCGTCCGTTTGTACTCCTTAGCCGTATTTTCCCTTATTGCCGGATTGTATCATCTGGTCAATCACGCGATTTTTAAAGGGCTGTTGTTTTTGTGCGCCGGCAGCGTGTATAAGGCCGCGAAAACGCGCGATATGGAGAAACTGGGGGGGCTTATTAAAAAAATGCCGCAGACCGCGGCCTGTTTTCTGCTGGGAGCGATGGCGGTTTCCGCGATCCCGCCTCTCAACGGTTTTGTGAGCGAGTGGCTTATTTGACAGGCTTTTTTCTCAGGGGCCGTGACCGCATCCGGGGGAATGAAACTTTTTATGGTTATCTGCGCGGCGGTATTGGCGTTGACCGGCGGCCTTGCAGCTTCCTGTTTCGTCAAAGCCTTCGGCATAACTTTTCTGGCCCGGCCCCGGAGCCGTTACGCGGAAAACGCGAAGGAAGTATCTTTTTCAATGAAGGCGGGAATGTTTTTCCTGTCTTTCCTGGCAGTTGCATTCGGCCTGGCGGCGGGGTGGATTATAAAGCTGTTGATGAAGGTTGCGGGAGCGGTAACGGGCATCGATACCGGGGGAATGGCGTTTTCTTCGAACATGTTTACCGTAAACCCCCAGGCGGGGAGCGACAGATATCTTTCATCTTTGTTTCTTGTTTTGGTTTTGTGTATCCTGGGGGCGGCGGGTTTTCTCGTATACCGGTTTTGGGGGAGGGAGAAGAGAAAAGTTTATAAGACCTGGGACTGCGGTTATTATGCCTTGGACGCGCGAAATGAATATACCGCTACCGCTTTTTCGAAGCCGTTCAGGGTCGCTTTCGGTTTTTTTCTCCTGCCTTACCGGAAAACGCAAAAGATCCGGGAATCGTTTTATTACGTTAAGTCTTTTACCTATGGGACCTATACCACGCTGGTCTTCAAGAAATATATCTATGAACCGGTTATTGCTTTGGTTTTCAAATCGGCGAAATCCCTTAGAAGGATCCAGCCGGGAAGCATTCATCTGTATCTGGCGTATATCTTTTCCGCAGTGTTGTTGTTGATCCTTTTCAGGCAAAAGTTTTAATCTATGAACATACTGTTAAGCATAGTGCAACTGGTTTTTTTTATCCTGCTCGCTCCTTTTCTGAGCGGACTGATAACCGTAATAAAAAATAATATCAGGATGCGCAAAGGCCAGAGCGTTTTGCAGCCGTATTATAATCTTGCCAAACTCTTTTCAAAAGGCGAGGTGATTTCGGAAACCGCTTCCTGGATATTCCGGGCCGCCCCTTTCGCGGTTATTTCTTCTTCATTGTCGGCGGCTTTACTGGTCCCAGCGTTCGTTATCCCCGGGCCGTTGTATTATATGGGGGATTTATTGACGCTTGTGTTTATTCTGGCATTGGGGCGTTTTTTCCTCGTCCTCGCCGCTTTGGACACCGGAAGTCCTTTCGGCGGCATGGGCGCGTCCCGCGAGATGTTTATCTCGAGCCTGGTCGAACCCGCGGTGTGCCTGGTGATTTTTGCCGTGTCTTTGCGCCCGGGCTCTACGGGTATGCAGGTATTCAGCGGGATGCATGCGGTATCCGTTTCGTCCTTTGTTTCCGCCGCCGCTTTGATGCTGGCGGTGATCGCGGAAACTTCTCGCGTTCCGGTAGATAATCAGGAGACCCATCTTGAATTGACCATGGTGCATGAAGCGATGGTACTGGAATATTCGGGCAGATCGCTTGTTTTACTTGAGATGGGGGCGTATATCAGGCAGATGGTCTGGTTTTTTTTGATCGCGCAGAT
>JAQTZX010000035.1 GCA_028687525.1 Candidatus Omnitrophota bacterium | reverse complement strand
GCAGGACACATAAATTTATTTAAAATATAGACATCTGGGACGTCGTCCAACGGCAGGACACGAGAATTTGGGTCTCGCTATTATGGTTCGAATCCATACGTCCCAACCAAAATTTGCCGCAGGCAAATTTTGGCGGAGAATCGGGAATCGAGATTCGAGAATAGATAAGAACGGATTTTCGATCCGGTCAAATTCCGATTTTCTACTCTCAAAAGACGGCATTTATCCGCCTTCACTCAGAAAACCCGGTCTGGTAAAGGCGTGGGGCTCCATATTTGAATAGAATCGTTCTTATCTCTTCAAAATTCATTTGTACCAAAAAGCGCGGAAGGGAAGGCAGAAGTGCTTACAAAAGAGAAGATATTAAAAAAAATACAGCAACATTCTGAAACGATTGGTGCTTATGGCATTAAAAGGGTGGGGATTTTTGGATCTTTTGTGAAGGCTAACCAAACTTCTAAGAGCGATATTGATGTTCTTGTGGAATTTGATAGAGGGACAAAAACCTTTGACAATTACATGGACTTTAAATTTTTTCTGGAAAAGATGTTTCATCGCAAGGTGGATTTAGTAATCAGGGATACCTTGAAAGCTCGAATTAAAAATAAAGTACTTTCGGAAGTGAAATATGCGTGATTATAAATTATACCTTGATGATGTTTTGGAAGCGGCAAAACGGATTGAGAGGTATGCCAAAGGAATGACTCTTGCGAAACTTAAGAGGAATACCCTTGTTTTTGATGGTATTGTGCGTAATCTTGAAATAATCGGAGAAGCCGTTAAAAATATCCCCAGTGAGATTAAAGATAAAAATCCTGAAATTGAGTGGAAAAAAATCGCTGGTTTACGGGATATCCTGACGCATGAGTATTTTGGCATTGATATAGAAGTGGTATGGGATATCGTTAAAAACAAATTGCCGATTCTAAGGAATCAAGTTAACCGGATTTTGCATAAATGATCCGGCAGCCTCAAGCAGGATTGAATGGAATAAAAGATGGATAAAAACTCTAAAAATAACATCGCCGCTGTCATTTTGGCCGCGGGCAAGGGGACGCGCATGAAATCCGAGCTTCCCAAAGCCTTGCATCCTTTGTGCGGCCGTCCCATGGTCCGGTATGTGACAGACCTTGCGAATGATTTAAAGATCAGGCGGTGTATCGCGGTCCTGGGGCATAAGAGCGAAGAGGTTAAAAAGGTTTTACCTCCGGCCATACGAACGGTCCTGCAGGGAAAACTTCTGGGGACTGCCGATGCGGTCAAACAGGCTGTTCCTTTGCTGAAAGGGTTTGAGGGAACGGTATTGATATTGTACGCCGATAATCCATTGCTCACCCGGAGTACTCTTGAAAGCCTGGTGCGGCGGCATCGGGAGAATAACGCCGCGGCCACGCTTTTGACCGCTCATATCGATAAACCGGCGGGGTATGGAAGGATACTGCGGGATAGATACGCCGGCATAAGCGGGATAGTTGAAGAGAAAGACGCCGATGATTTCCAGAAGGATATTAAAGAGATCAATACCGGTGTGGTTTGTTTCGATATGCGCCGTCTGCGCGAAGCGTTGAGAGAGGTACGTCCGAATAACCTTAAAAAAGAATATTATCTCACCGATTGCATCGGTATTTTGTATTCCCGGGGGCAGATCATAGAAAGCGTCCGGATACAGGATATGCAGGAAGCCATGGGCATTAATTCACGCGCGGAACTGGCAGCCGCGAACAAGATCATGCAGAAAAGGATTAATGACGCTTTCATGGAAAAGGGGGTTACTATAGTCAGCCCCGAAACCACTTTTCTTAGTTACGGTACCCGCATAGGGCAGGATACGGTTATTTATCCCTTTACAGTGGTTGAAAAAAGTGTTATAATTGGTAAACACTGCATTATCGGCCCTTTCGCCCATCTGCGGGAAGGAACAATACTTAATGATGATGTCGTGGCGGGGAATTTTATTGAGATTGTACGTTCAAAAATATCCTCCCATACTTTAGCGAAACATTTCAGTTACATCGGTGACAGCCGGATAGGGGCTTCGGTTAATATCGGAGCGGGTTCGGTTACCGCTAATTTTGACGGGAAGAAAAAGAACGTTACTGTGGTTAAAGATAAGGCTTTTATCGGTTCGGATACGGTATTGGTTTCTCCGGTTGTTATCGGGAGAGGCTCGCGTACCGCAGCCGGATCCGTGGTTACCGGGGGGACTCATGTCCCGGAAGGCGCGACGGTCGCGGGAGTCCCGGCGAAGATATTGAAAAAAAGATGAGGGTTTCGCGTTTGTCATCGCGGGATCGAACAAAAAATAAACGCTCGGCAGCGTTTTTTGTTTGAGAGGCTAAAAATGCAAAAACTGAAAGTACTTACAGGGAACGCTCATCCGGAATTGGCTAAAGACATCTGCAAATATCTCAAGATCGACCTGTCGGAAGCCATGGTCACGCGGTTCAGCGAGGGAGAAATACGCGCCAAGATAAACGAGAATGTCCGCGGCAAAGACGTGTTTGTGGTGCAGCCGACTTGTTCTCCGCCCAATGATAACCTGATGGAATTATTGATAATGATAGACGCGTTGCGCCGCGCCTCCAGTTCGCGCATCACCGCGGTCATCCCGTATTTCGGTTACGCCCGGCAGGACAGGAAAGACCAGCCGCGCGTCCCCATTACCGCGAAATTAGTCGCTAATCTCCTGACTGTTTCCGGGGCGAACCGGGTGCTGACCATGGATCTGCATGCCGGCCAGATACAGGGATTTTTCGATATCCCGGTGGACCATCTTTTCGCGGTAGGCGTTTTTATAGATTATCTTGTCAAACTGAAGCTTGAAGACTTAGTCATGGTCTCTCCGGACGTCGGCAGTATCAAAATGGCCCGCGCCTACGCCAAACGGATCGGGGCGGACCTGGCGATTATAGATAAACGGCGGGATTCTCCCGATAAAACCGAGGCCATACACCTGTTGGGGGAAGTGGCGGGTAAAAATGCGGTCATAGTGGACGACCTGATCGCTACCGGGAGTTCGCTTATTGAAGCGGTGAACGTGTTGAAAAGGGCCAAATGTAAAAGTATCCGGGCCGCTATCAGCCATGGAGTTTTATCCGGGCCGGCCATAGAGCGCGTTGAAAAGTGCAAAGATTTGGATGAATTGGTTATCACCAACAGTATTCCTTTGGAAAACCACAAGAAGCATCCCCGTATAGTGGTGCTTTCGGTGGCAGAACTGTTGGGAGAAGCTATCCGAAGGATTCATCATGAAGAGTCAATAAGCTGTTTATTTGACTAACAGTCTGATGAAAAAGCCTGCCTGCCGGCAGGCTTCTTGATCAGACTGCTTGAGAGGGTTTTTCAGCAAACTGCTAAAATAACCGGAGAAACGATATTAACGAAACTGAAAGGAAGATGAGGAAATGGAAGAGATATTTTTGGAAGTAGACCCCAGGCAGGAACTGGGAAGAGGCAAGGTTAAAGATTTGCGGGAACAGGGATTTATCCCCGGCGTGGTCTATTCGGGAGGCAAGGAATCGGTGAGCGTGAAGATCGCCCGCCGGCAATTCCTGCAGCTGCTTCATGAGCATAGACTGGAGAATATGATCATCACCATTAAGGTGAAGGGCGATAGTAAAGAAAAGGGCAGGCCGTGCATGATCAAAGAAATGCAGCAGGATCCCGTGCATGAGCATATCCTGCATATTGATTTTGCGGAGATATCCCTGACCAAAGCCATTAAAGTGAACGTTCCGGTCGTGACCAAAGGCGAGTCCATCGGCGTCAAGCAGGAAGGCGGATCTCTGGAGCATATTCTTTGGGAGATCGAAGTGGAGTGTTTGCCTGCCAGGATCCCGCAGAATATCGAGATCGACATTTCTAAATTGAAAATCGGTGATTCCGTGCATATTAAAGATATTACTTTTCCTCCGGAAGTAAAAGTCTTGAATGAACAGGATGCTATCGTATTGACGGTATCCGCTCCTATGAAGGTCGAAGAACCGGTCGAAGGCGCCGAAGGCGATGAGAAAAAAGAGCCGGAAGTGATCAAAGAAAAGAAAGAGGTCCCCGAAGAGGGCGAAACGAAGAAATAGGCCGATGAAGTTAATCGTTGGTTTGGGAAATCCGGGGATCATCTATAGCGGCACTCGGCATAATGTCGGTTATTCGGTGGTCAAGGCGCTGGCGCGCAGCCGTAAAGCAGTTTTTAAAAAAGAACCCCGGATCCAGGCCCTGGGTGTCCGGTGCGGCAAACAGGGTGATGAAGTATTCCTGGCCTTGCCCCTTACTTATATGAATCTTTCGGGCGGCGCGGTAAAAGCGCTTATGGATAAATACGCGGTTCCCCCGCAGGACGTATTAGCGGTATGCGATGACCTGAACCTGGAATTCGGCAGGCTGCGGATCCGTCCCTCCGGATCGGCGGGAGGGCATAAAGGTATCGCTTCCATAATCAGCGTTTTGAAGAGTGAGGATTTCTGCAGGCTGCGAGTCGGTATCGGCCGTCCTGCCGGAGATAGAAAGACCGCCGCGGAGTTTGTCCTGTCGGCGTTTGACAGGAGGGATAAGGGATATTTGAAGGAAGCCCTTGTCGAAGCATGTTCCTGCGCTGAATTATGGGTACGTGAAGGTATAGTCGCGTGTATGAACAAGTACAATACAAAAAACAAAAGTTGAGCCGCTGAGGAAAGGAAGAATATGAACAAATACGAAGCCATGTTTATCGTTAAACCGGATTTGAGCGAAGAGGATAAGAAAGCCGCGCTTTCCCAGGTGAACGATGTTATCACCAAAAATAAAGGAACGGTCGCGGAAGCTGTTGTTTGGGCGGAACGGAGGAAACTATGTTTCCCGATAAAAAAATACCAGGAAGGGATTTACTACCTGGTTAATTTCGAGGCTCCTCCCGAATCCATAACCGAGATCAGATATCTGTACCGGGTGAACGAGAATCTTTTGAGGGTAATGATAACAAGAATCGAGAAGTAACAAAGGAGTCGAACCATGGCGAGCCTGAACAGAGTTTTACTTATCGGTAATCTGACCAAAGATCCCGAACTCCGTTATACGCCGCAGGGCACCGCGGTGGTCAATTTACGCCTGGCGGTAAACAGGAAATACCGCGATAAAAGCCAGGAAATGAAAGAAGATACGTGTTTTCTCACTGTGGTAGTATGGGATAAACAAGCGGAAACGTGCAATCAATACCTTCACAAGGGCAGCCCGGTTTTTATCGAAGGCCGGCTGCAGTCGCGTTCTTGGGAGGATAACGCCGGACAGAAGCGCAGTGTCGTCGAGGTCCGGGCGGAGCGCGTGCAATTTTTATCCGCGGGAACCAATGCAGGTACCAATAAAGAACATGCCCCCGCTGTCGAAGATGCGCCGCCGGATGCGTTGACGGAGACGGCGTGGCCGGATGAAAACGAGGAGAGGTCACACAATGGCTAACGAAATGAGAAGGAAGAGGGTTGTGAAGAAACGGGAAGGCAGGATGATGCAGGCACGGAAGAAATTCTGCCGTTTCTGCTCGGGGAAAGTAAAATCCATAAACTATAAGGATCTTAAGACACTTGAAACATTCGTTAAGGAAAGAGGCAGGATCGTGTCCGCCCGTATTTCGGGCAATTGCGCCAAGCACCAGAGACAACTGGCCGCGGCCATCAAGCGGGCGAGATTCCTGGCGCTTGTTCCTTATGTACGGGTGTAGCCGGAGGATGACATGGAGGTAATTCTCACACAAGACGTGAACGGTATCGGCAAGACGGGTTCCGTGATAAAAGTGAAAGACGGGTTTGCCCGTAATTTTCTGTTTCCCGGGAAACTCGCCGTTCTTTCAACGGCGGGGAACATGAAGTCCCTGGAATTGGAAAGACAGAAAAAAAACCTGCAGATGGAAAATCTGAAGAAGGAAGCGGAAAAGATACGGGATAGATTACAGAATCTGTCGCTTACCATTCCGGTTTTGACCCAGGACAAAGAGAAACTTTACGGCAGTATTTCCGCCGCCGACCTGCAGAATGTTTTAAAAGAAGAAAATATAGATATAGATAAGAACAATATCCTTCTTGAGGAACCCATCAAGGCATTGGGGATATATGAGATCCCGGTGAACCTGCATCCGGAAATCTCCGCCAAGATCAAAGTCTGGATAGTCAAGAAGTAAACCGCGGCATACCTTTATGCTTAACACGGTCAAAGAACTGGTCCCGCCTCAAAACATAGAGGCGGAAATGGCGGTATTGGGTTCCATGATCATTGATGAGAATGCCGTTTCCGTTGCCCTGGAGTCCATTACCAAGGAAGTTTTCTATAAAGATTCCCACCGGAAGGTCTTTGAAGTTCTTTGTAACCTTTTTAACGCCAACAAGCCCGTTGACCTCATCACTCTTGCCGATGAATTGAAGCGGCTCGGGACTCTGGAGAGTATCGGAGGCGTGAGTTTTCTGACCGAGCTGGCCAATTCCGTCCCCACCGCCGCCAATATCAGCCAGTACACAGCTATTGTTAAAGAAAAAAGCATCCTGCGGACGCTTATCAATAATGCCACCAGGATCATTTCCCTCTGTCATGAAAGCGAGGGGAAAGTGGACGAGGTAGTCGATAACGCTGAAAAACTCATCTTTGAAGTCCGCGACCGCGGTTCGCAGAACGCCATACTTCCCCTCAAAGAGATCATCAAAGATACCATTGAGACCATTGACCGGCTGTACCAGAATAAATCCCACGTGACCGGAATCCCCACCGGATACATTGATTTCGACCTTAAGACCGCCGGATTGCAGAATTCCGATTTTATAATCGTTGCCGCCCGTCCCTCAATGGGAAAGAGCGCTTTCGCGCTGGGGATGGCGGAGTATGCCGCGGTGGTGGAAAAGATCCCGGTGGCCTTTTTCAGCGTTGAAATGTCCAAAGAACAGCTGGTACAACGCCTGCTTTGTTCCCACGCCAAAGTAGACGCTAACAAAGTACGGACCGGCTATCTGGCAACTTCGGACTGGCCGCGCCTGACGGCGGCAGCCGGCAGGCTTTCCGATTCTCCCCTGTACATAGACGACACTCCGGCGATCTCCGTTATGGAATTGCGCGCCAAAGCCCGGCGGTTGAAAGCAAGCCATGACATACGTTTGATCATACTTGATTATTTACAGCTTATGCGCGGTTACGGCAATACCGAGAGCCGCCAGCAGGAAATTTCGGATATCTCCCGTTCCCTTAAGGCCCTGGCAAGGGAATTGAACGTTCCGGTGATCGGCATCAGTCAGTTGTCGCGCGCCGTGGAATCGCGGGAAAGCCATCGTCCGCAGTTATCCGACCTTCGGGAATCCGGGGCCATTGAGCAGGATGCGGACGTAGTGGTATTGATATTACGCGAGGAATATTACAATCCTACTCCCGAAAATGAGGGTATAGCCGAGATCATAATCGCTAAACAGCGTAACGGGCCGGTCGGTTCGTGCAGGCTGGCCTTCCTGAAAGAATATACCAAATTCGAGAATATCGCACGGATTGAGCAGGAATAGTACAAGATCGAGGAGGATTGGATGAAAAGGACGGCGTCGTATACTATCATAGAGATAATCGTGGTTTTGGTGGTTATCGGCATACTGACAACCATGGGGATGCCTGCGTATCGGAACTTTGTCGAAGAGTCGAAAGCAAAGGTGTGTGATACGAATCTAAAAGCCCTGCAAACCGCCCTGGAAATTTACGTCCTGGAAAACGAAACCTTTCCCGCCGGTTTCAGTCAGCTTCAGGGAAAATATATCCGTGAAGCCTTTAACAAGATCATGAGCCGGCCGGGAGCCTGGAAAATAGATTTTGCTTATGCCGTAACCGGGTGGAGAGAATATGGGATCGCGCACGCGGCATTCCTGAAGGACGAACTCGCCAAAGGAAATATCGGATTGATCACCTGCCCCAAGGATGCGGCCAATCCCTCGAGCGGAGGGATATCCTATGGGTTGAGTTCGGCTTTGACGGAGATCACCTTGAGCGACTATAAGAATATCCCCGATAACGCGGTATTGATCGCGGACTGCGATGATGCTGTTTTCAGCGGTGTGGGATCGATGAGCCGCAGGCATATTCTGTATAACATAGTGAACAAAGAAGCGTATGCCCAGATGGTTACCAAGAACGGGAAAACGTATAAAAGTAAAGACGTATCATTGTCGACGACATCGATAACGAAGAACGGCGCATCCGTATCAATCGACGTGGTCGTTCAGTGAAAAATGGGGACGGTTCCGAAAAATGGGGACGGTTCTATTTTTTTGTTCTCGACCGCAAGTCTAAAAAAATAGAACCGTCCCCATTTTTCGAACCCATTTTTCAGAAATTAATTGCTTTTTAAAGGTATTATGATATACTAAGTGAAAATGTTTTTATCTCTCTTTGTGGAGAACTGCTGCGGTAACCGCGTGGTGGGCTGCGCAGCGTTTATCCGGTAAGGGTAAGAGGTGACAAGCCGCTCTATACAGGCACGCAGAGACACCGCGGCTGTACGGTAACAGATTGGTTCCATAACTTTTTTCGAAAGGTGAAAAAATGCATAGGAAAAAGATATCGTTAAGGCTCTTGTTTGTTTTCTCCGCAGTTTGTCTTATTTCTCCGGCTGTACGGGCCGCTGATGACGGGGGGGTAAGCGAGAAAGAGAAGTCGGTAGCGCAATCCCTTGCTTTAGAGGAAGCGGTTTCCCGAAGCCAGGCTTCTCCGGCCACAGAGACGAAAGAAAAGATGGTTACCGCTATAGAGGTTTCCGGCAATAAATCCATCAGCAGCAATACGGTCATATCAAAAATGAAAACCAGGATAGGCAGTCCGTATCAGGAGAATATTGTCAGTGACGATCTGAAACGGCTTTACCTGCTGGGATTTTTCAGTGATATCAAGGTTGACACCGAAGAATATAAAGACGGCATCAAGGTCATTATCAGCGTAACCGAACGTCCGGTCATAGACAAGATCACCTTCTCCGGGATGAAACGGCTGGTAATGAAAGAGGAAAAGATGAAGAAGGATATCCTGAAGTCGAAGGAGACCCAGTATCTTGACTATCCGAATTTGACCGAGGACGTCAGCGCAATAAAAAAACTGTACGAGAAAAAAGGTTTCGGCCAGGTGCAGGTTGATTACCAGGTTTCCACCGATCCCCTGACCAATAAAGCGAATGTCAGGTTTACCGTGGTTGAAGGGTTACGGATCAAGATCAAGCATATATTTGTGGAAGGGAACATAGCGTTCCCGGACAGCAGGATTCTGAAGCTGATAAAGACCAAACGGGCGTGGTTGTTTAACGCCGGGGCTTTCAAGGAAGAAACTTTTAAAGAAGACCTCGACCGTATCAAGGCTTTTTACCGCCGGGAAGGGTTCAACGACGTGGCAGTTGATTATGAAACCAAAAGCCATGCCTTGAAACCGCTGATTTTTATCACTATAAAGATCCAGGAAGGCCGAAAATACCTGGTTGGCAGTTTGGCCGTGAAAGGCAACGCCGATATCAGGGAAAGCGAGATACTTTCCAAGGTAAAGAAATGCGTGCCCGGCGCCGTGTTCAGCCAGGAAGCGGTCAAAGATGATATTTCGGCGATCCAGGGGCTTTATTTCGACCGGGGGTATATTTCCTGCCAGGTCGAGGAGACCACTTTTCTTAATCCATACACGGTCTGTATCGACATTACCTAGGTTATAACCGAAAACCAGAGTTCAT
>JAQTZX010000034.1 GCA_028687525.1 Candidatus Omnitrophota bacterium | reverse complement strand
CCGGAACGGCGCCGATAAAAGACGGTATCATATCAACAAGGCCTTTCCGCTCTCCCCACCACACAATCTCATATGCCGCCATGGCCGGCGGACATTCCATCCCCAAACCCGGGGAAATAAGCCTGGCGCACAGCGGCGTTCTATTCCTGGATGAACTCCCCGAATTCAACCGCGAATGCCTCGAGACACTCCGACAACCGCTGGAAGACGGATGGATCGGCATTTCGCGCATACGCAAATCATTCACTTTTCCCGCCTCCTTCATGCTCGTCTGCGCCATGAACCCCTGCCCATGCGGCGGGTACGGACAGGCCAGGTCCGCCTGCAGGTGCGGAACCACCCAGGTGTATAAATACCGTTCCAGGATTTCCGGACCTTTATTGGACAGGATCGACATCCACGTTGAAGTCCCGGCGGCGCGGTATCAGGAATTATCAAGCAATTTACCCGCGGAACCTTCCGCGCAGATCAAGGAAAGAATCAACAATGCGCGCACAATCCAGCGGGAACGGTTCAAGAACGAAGGCATCATGCATAACGCCCGGATGAGCCATAAACAAGTGCGCAGGTTTTGCGCGTTAGGCACGGAAGAAATCGGCCTGCTCAAAACGGCCATGACCGAGATGAACCTCAGCGCCCGGGCATACGACAAGATTTTGAAGGTATCGAGAACGATAGCGGACATGGCGGGAAGCGCGGACATCACGGCAGAGCACCTTTCCGAAGCGATCCAGTACCGGAGCCTGGACAGGGATTTCTTTTGAGTTTACCGACACAAGTGACTGTCACGTTTTTTGTGACTGTCACTTGTGCTCTTGCGAAAACAAAAGGTTACAACACCTTGATCGAAAAGGACAAAATGATGCGCAGGGCACAGCGAACGAAACCAAAGATCGAATACCGCAACGATGAATATTACCGGCAGGCATACGGCAAAGACGCCGTCATTGTACGCTTAGGATACATCACCATCATCCACCTGGACCACCCCGATAAAGACACGATCCGGAAGCGTACGGAAGAGGTCATGCGCGAGGAGATAACCGGCGAGGCATTCGATGATGACTGTCCTCTTTGCCAAGAAATGAAAAACCACCCGCATGAAGTCGTCTATTACGGCCAGGATTAGCGCGAAGATACCTATTGGAGCAAAGGTGACTGTCACGCTCTTTGTGACTGTCACCTTTGCTCTCACCTTTGCTCACCTTTACAAAAGGAGATAAACCATGCCCCGCCAAGCCCGTTTTATCGAACCCAACGGTTTTTACCACATAATATCCCGTTCCTTAAACGAAATGTGGATATTAAGAGATAATGCTGATTTCGAATATTTTAAGCAACTCGCATATACCGCCAAAGAAAAATTCCCCATTCGCCTTTTCCATTATGTCGTAATGAACACTCACTTTCATATGGTATTGCAGGCATCCGACCATACGACTCTTTCAAAACATATCGCCTTTCTTAAATGGCATTACACAATATGGATGCGTAAAAAATATAACTGGAAAGGCCCATTATGGAGGGAACGATATAAAAGCTTACCTATCGAAAACGAGGACTATCTCTATGCCTGCGGAATGTATATCGAATATAATCCTGTGAGAGCCGGAATCTGCGCCGCCCCCGAGGATTATCCCCATAGCAGTTATCGAGAGTACCGCTCAAGCACCAGCAACAACCTGCTCGATGATTACGAAATGACTACTGAATTAAAACCATCAATACAGGTGGATTACGGTTCAGAGATTACGAAGAATATTTTCAGTCTTTGTTCCGCCATAGGATCCAGCACATTTATTAAACAATTCAAAAATGCATCAAAATGTCTGTCCCAAAAGTGACTGTCACCTTATTCTTTTCCCAAAAGTGACTGTCACCTTATTCTTCCTTCACCTTATTCCTTCCCTGGCAACAGCAACGGGATATCACGCTTTGATCAGGCTGACCCCTTTGCACGAATTGTATTCGAGTTGTAAAGTTACGTGGTTAACCGCAAAACGCTCTTTCAGTGTTTCTTCCACTTGTTTTACCAAACGGCATGTCTCGCTGACCGGCATATCGCGCGACACATTGATATGCGCTTCAAAATGTATGTCCCGTTCGGTTACGGCCCAGAGGTGCGCGTGATGAATATCTTTTATTCCTTCGATACCCTCTATCCGCGCCTGAATTTCCCGCAGATTTATACCCTTGGGAACATGCTGCATAAGAATACGCGTGCTTTCTTCAATAATTCTATACCCTTCTATCATCACATAAATACCGATAAGAATGGTCAAAGCCGGGTCGATCCAATACGCTTTGAACATAAAAATCGCGCAGGCGCCGGAAATTACCGCTAAAGAAGAAAGAAAATCGGAAAAAAGATGCACATACGCGGCCCGCACGTTTAAGTCTTCATGGACATGCGCTTTCAGAAGAAATACGGAAATAATATTCGCGAGCAAGCCGGCCACAGCAACAAACAACATGAGCAAACTATTTACCGGCCGCGGCTGAATAAACCTGAAATATGCTTCTTTGAAAAGGAATACCGAAACCACCACCAGCGCGCAGGCGTTAAAAAGCGCCGCCAGGATCTCGGCGCGTTTATAGCCGAAAGTCCGGGCCTCGGTATTTTTGCGCTTCGCAATCCGCACGGCGAAGAAACTGACAACCAAAGCCATCGTATCGCTGAAATTATGCAGCGCGTCGGAAAGCAGTGAAAGACTTCCGGAAAGGACGCCGCCGATAACCTGCGCAACAGTCGCGGCAAAATTAAGCCCGGCGGACATAATCAACCGGCTTTCTTTATTATTTTTATACGTGTGCATTGCTCCCCGGTTTACCCTGTTAGAGAAAACCGCCGGCTTTAGTCGGCGGTCTACCGAGTTTATTTCCGCTTTCGCATTTTACTCTTGAGTGGAATAATGCGCGGCGCGCAATTTCTTGTATTGCTCGAATTGTGCGTCGCTGAGAATATGCGAATACATATCTTCGTAATACTTCCGGAAAAGTTTTAATTCCTCCTGTAACGCCGGTTGTCCTTCCTGCCCTCCACCGGCGTATTTTTTGACCAGTGCGTCCCTGCGCAGGCTCTCTTCTTTCATGATCGGACGAAGACGTTTTATTTGATATTCGGTAAGATTAAGCTCCGATTTAATCTGTTCGATGACCAGTTTATCGCGGCGGGGAGACGGGCTTGCGGCGGAGGAGGACCGGGGAATGAATTCAGGGACGACAGCGGTTTTTTTTCTGAAGAAAAATTCGTATGCGCCGTAGCCGCCGGCCGCGAACAAAACGACTGCTCCGAGAAAAATAACAAAGAATTTCTTTCTTCCCATACAGGTCAATCCGCGATTTTGGCCCTGGAATCTTTACGCATCTGTTGATATTGCTGCCACTGATCCTCGGTTAGAATATGCTCGTACATATCATCGTAATACTTCCTAAAAAGCTGGAACTCCTGCTTCAAAGCATCCATGGCAGATTCACCTTTGCCGGCGTATTTTCTGATTATTTCCTTACGTTTATCGATCTTTTCCTGCATAATGGGACGGATACGGCTCAGCTGTTTATCGGTAAGGTTAAGCCCTTTTTTCAAATCCTGTAAGGTAACCGCCTTGCGTTTCGCGGGCATACCCGCGGAAGTATTCTGCGAAGACGCTTCTTGAGACACCTTGGCTATCTGCACGGTTTCTTTTTTCTCCGGCGCTTTCTGAACAGGCTCCTTCTTCGCCGGTTCTTTTTTCAAGACCTCCTTCTTGACAACAGGCGCCTGCGGCACCCCAATCTTGACGGAAGCGGGCTTTTCCACTTCCTGCTTAACCGGAGGCTGGGCAGATTCTTTGTCCGCCATGACTGTCTGCACGGCTTCTTTTTTCTCCGGCGCTTTCTGAACAGATCCCTTCTTCGCCGGTTCTTTTTTCAAGACCTCCTTCTTGACAACAGGCGCCTGCGGCACTCCAACCTTAACGGGAGAGGGCTTTTTCACTTCCTGTTTAACCGCAAGGGGGACGGATTCTTTGTCCGCCATGACTGTCTGCACGGCTTCTTTTTTCCCGGGTTCTTCCGGGATAGACGCTTTACCGGCCGGTTCTTCTTTGGGAACCTTTTTCTTGACCACAGACTCTCGCGAAACTTCAGCTTGAACAGAAACCGGTTTTGCCGCTTCTTTTTTAACCGGCGGGGCTTGGACCGGCAGTTCAGGCGCCTGTACTATCTGTGCGGGTTCCTTTTCCGCGGGAACCGGCGCCGCCTCCCGCTTTTTTACCTGTACGGGCTTTTTCTGCCGGGCTTCTCTTTTTTTTGCCGCCGGAGGAGCTTTGGTTTCACCCAGGATCTGCCGCATTTCGTCTTCACTGGGCACTTCATCAAACGTTACATCCTCGATATCTTCCAGGTCCTGCAGAGGCTGTTCCACGCTTTCCATATACCGGATCTGTTCTTCGGCAATATCAATGGCAAAAGCATTCATGCCCGTGCCCGCAATATAAGCGAAAACGCCAAAGATAAAAACCAACTCTTTCCTATTAACACGGTCTCTCATATCCCCTTCTTTCTCGTTAAAGGAATAATTAAACGACAATTTATGAAAAAACCTGTCCCTGCCGGTGCGATTGTGGCAGAGACAGGTTTTCAATTCCGCAAAAAACCCGGATCAGGCCTGCTAAAATATCTTGGTGACCCTGTACCACATATGGCAATGACTGCCGTCTTTAGGCAATTTATGGTCCAAAGGCCAGGCCATGTCAAAACGCATGGAAAGATTCTGCTCCGGGACTGCGAAGGTCCATCCCCAACCTACGGACGAAAGACTTTTTCTCTTATCATCATCCTGCTGACCGGTGAGTGTCGGATCAACAGATCCGGATTTATCCGCCGCCGACTGAGGGCTTCTCTTATAACCCTTTGCATATTCAACATAGGTCAAGAATTTAAGATTCTTATATACATCGGTATGAACAAGAGGAAGTTTTGTGTTCTTGGGGATAAAATAAGCGGGAAGAGAAAAACCTCCCAGGAGATAATATCCGGAATCCATGGGCAACTGCGCCCGGGGATATCCGCGGTTATCAATCGTACCCATATAGCCGCCCATGCTGAAAACATTTACCCCGGTACACGCCTGTGTGGAATACTGCCCCTGAGCTTTCATTAAAAGATCGATATCCCAGAATAATTTCTGTCGGCGGGCAACCGCTATCTTCTGCTTCCAATATTTTCCGCCGGCTCCCTTGACGGAACAATTGGAATCTTCAGCCGTATTAGCTCCCCACATCCGCGGGATGCCTTTTTCCAGATCCTCGGAAATAACCGTAGTACCATAATCATCCACTCTCACATAATCAAACCCGATCAAAAGCGCGCAGAATTTATCATACTTCCGCAATTCTTCCCCGGTATACCATTCGATGAATTTCTGGACAAAACCATAATTCATGACGAATTCACGGTTCGGCTCGCTGACCACGGTCTGGTACAAATAAGTATACCATTTATACGCCTTTTTCAGAAAATCTTTGTCTTCGTTATCCTTGTAATAATAATTCTCCCTCTTAAAAGGCATATAATACAACTCCCATTTCCAAGTATTATTGATCGGCAGAAAGTAATCCAGGTCGAATAACCGCTGGGCATCTGCCTCGCAGAATTGGGCCTTGAGATTCAGGGAATCATCGTGACCGGTGACATTATTAAAAATGAAGGTGTTCTTATAGCGTTTGGTCAAGATGTATTCCGAACCATAGTTATCATGATCGATGACATAATGCACGGGGAGTTTCTCTTTTGCCTTTATGGTGATATCAGTGAATCCCTGCGTTTCCGAGAGCGCAACGTCAGGGGTAACTTTCCGGTCGAAATGCCTATTGGTTTGGAAGACATTGTTTTTCAATAACTTAAAATTGAAAACGTCGCCTTTTTTCAGGCCGATCTTCTTCTTGTAAACCGTATCTGAAAAATAACGGTTTCCTTCGATTTTAACCTCTCCCACCTTGCCTTCAAAAGCCTTTATCACAAGAACCCCCTGGTTCAGGCCCGAAAGATCCACATAGGCGTATGAAGTCAGAAACCCTTTAAGCGCATAGATATCGGTTATCTGATCGGCGCACCTCTGCATATCCTTACCGGTGAGTTCTTTATTGCGGAATTCCATGATAATCTCATTGATTTCTTTCTTGGACAATACGGTTGCTCCCATTACATCGACCTGCTTAATAAAAACCGCCTCCGTGGGAAGTTCGGGTTTCGGTTTTTCCTCTTCCATCTTAGCCTTCATGGTAATCTCAACCGGAAAAACCTCGGCCTTTACTTTCTGCCGGGCAAGCATAGATTCGATCTGATCGAAAGAAGCGCTTTCATCCTCCCCGGGGCCTTCCGCAAAAACGGGAATCCGCATAATTACCAAGGAGAACACCATTAAAAGCAACAATCTTCCCCATTTACTCATTTCCTGCCTCCTTTTTATCAATTCTCATTTATTATTAATATACCCACTATTATAGTAAAATTATATAACAAAGCAATCAAAAGTTTCCCGAAGTTTATCGTATAAACCGCTTTTATCCGGAAATCCAGGGACAATCGAACAAAGGTTCTTCACGCCACTTTCATTTTCCTAAAGCGCGCAACGCGGTCAGCGCATTTTGGCCGGCGGGATATATCTCCAACGACTTCTCCCATAATCTCCGCGCCGTTTCAACATCGCCGATTTCATTATATATAACGGCGAGATTGTCCAATGCCAGCGTAAGCCGGGGATTGATACGCAGCGCGGATTCCAGACACACAACGGCTTGCCGGTACGAACCCTTTTCTTTATATGCCAGGGCAAGATTTATGAGAAAACCCGGTGAAGAAGGACTTAACCCGGAGGCTTTCTTATACTCTTCGATGGCGGCATCAAAATCCCCCTTCCGGTAATAACTCAAACCCAAACCGTTATAATAACGGTCAAGATACGGATTCAGGGATATCGCTTTCCGGTATTCGGATATCGCCTTACCGGCAAGCCCTTCTTTAAGATATTCGGCCGCAAGCGTCCCGTGAGCCTCGGCGCTCTCGGGATACGACTCCACAAGCCGTAAGCCGAGAAAAAGGTCGTTTTTCCAGGCAAGATTTTTTACCGGAGTGACAACGGCGTACCCGGCGAGGAGAAACAAAAAAACGTATGCCGGGATATTTCCCGGTATACGCAGCAGTAATGCCGGGATCAGCAGGCAGAAACCGGCGATGGGAATATAGAGGAACCGGGACGCGCTCACGTTAACCATGGGCACAAAATTCAAAACAGGAAGCAGAGCAATAAAAAAATAGATTATCGAAAAAGAAATCACCGGGGATCTTTTACGCGCTTTAAACGCCCCGGCAAGGCAAACGGCGCCCAGCACAACCGAAAATACCAACCCCGGGATCCCCGTACGCAAAAACAGGAGGATATCATCCCCCCGTAAGGTAGGATGAATAGCCGGGGGGAAGAATAACCAGTATACCGCGCGGGAGAAAGACAGGAACACCACCGCAGCCGATACGGGGAACCGTAATCCGGCGGGGTCACCGGAGGCCGTATTCCGGAAAATAACTCCCCAGATTACCAAATAACACAAAGCGGCAATAATATATCCGGAATAACGATCCCGCCACCGCCGAAGGAAATCCCTGAAATCCAGCTTAAAAGTAAAGAAATAATCATATACCATTAATACCGCGGGCAGGGTAACGGCCATCTCTTTTGAAAACAACGCCAGCAGAAAGCAGCACACAGAAGCCGCTTTCCGGCGCACCCGTTTTTTTCCGGTCACTTTTTGCGCGCGCAGGAATAAAAGAAAGGCGCACACGAAAAAGAAAAACGCCAGCAGGTCTTCCCGGTGGGTAACCACGCTCACCGCTTCCGCGTTAGCAGGATGCAGAGAAAACAGCGCGGCAGACAAAAGAGCGGACTTTTCATCTTCGGATATCCCAAGCGCCAAAAAATAAAAAAGCAGTATATTGGCAAGATGCAGGAAAAGATTAGTAAGGTGAAAACCCAGCGGGTTGAGCTTCCAGATACGATAATCGATAAAATACGTCGCCGTTACCAGGGGACGATAGCTGAACTCGCCGGAGCCTATGCTTTTTATCCGGACCGAATTCACCTCCCGAGGACTGGTCAGATACTGTCTGGTAAAAAGCAACGGCAGATTCCGGGCGGATTTGACAAAATCATTCTCCACAATCACCCAGTGGTCGTCCCACACGAATTGATTTCCCAGTGAACCGGAATACACCAGCGCCGTCAAACATAGTATTCCCGACAAAAACCAGGCGCTTCCGGGATTACGTTTTATACCCGCATATACTGTATTCATGGAAAGATCATCGTTCAGGAGTCCCTCACTGCGGCATATACCTGGTGCGGAAGCACGGACTTTAAACACACATTGTCTCCGCACGACGAACTCCGGTGGTTAAACACCGATAAACACGGCGAACAGGGTTTCCCCGAATAGAAAATCCGGTTATTGCCTCCGTACGGACCGAACACCTGCGGACTTTCCGGACCGAAAAAGATAAACTTTTTTACCGGTGTCAGCATTGCCAGGTGCGCCAGACCGCAGTCATTGGAAATAAGGGCCTCTGCGCAGCTAAACAATTCCAGAAGTTCATCCAGCCCGGTTTTGCCGACCAGGCTTACGCACCGCTTATCG
Source organism: Candidatus Omnitrophota bacterium (assembly GCA_028687525.1). Taxonomy (GTDB): domain Bacteria; phylum Omnitrophota; class Gorgyraeia; order Gygaellales; family Profunditerraquicolaceae; genus JAQTZX01. The sequence continues at coordinate 1,193 of JAQTZX010000034.1, read as the reverse complement.
GCAAGAGCGGCCAGGAGCACGCGGGTCTTCGCAAGGGCGCCTTGAGTCCCGATAACCACAATCCGGGTATCCTGAACCTCAAGGATCAACCTGCACAACTCGATAAAATGGCCGAGCGGCCACTCACGCAGGGGTAAAACACCCTCGCCGGGATTAATCAGGAATATCCGTTTCCCCGGGCCGACACACCCGCCGGCATCAATCAGCTTAGCCGCGATTTTTTCCCCGATCTTCTTGTCCGGAAGGTACGCCGGAAAAACAATTTCCCCGTCTTCGATATTTTCCTTCAGTTCCGGAGTGTCCTTTCTGTTTTCCCGGATCGCCTGCCTGAAAACAAGATAGTTTTTGGCAACATGCAGCAACGGATTGTATTGTATCTTATGAGTCAGGAATCCCCCCCGGTACAGCCCTTCAAACGCGTAGGCGTGAAATCCCGCCCTCTTCCAGGCGCCGGAAAAATACGAAAAGATCGCCGAAAAACGGGAGAAAAATTCAAGGTCAAAAGCCGCGTCCATGCCTTTCTTCCGTAAAGTATACAGGGCCTTTACCGTGTCCGTAAGGAATAAAAACAATGAATCATCCCTTATATATAAAACATTATTCTCGGGAATGATCCCGCCGAGAAATTTAAACACGCCTTTATTTTTACGGAAGGTGACAAAAAATAACTCCGCGGAAGGGAAATCGGTCTTTACCGCTTTTAGAAGGGGATACGACAAAATAATCGCTCCCAGTTCCGACAGTTTGATAAAAAAAACCTTTTTGATACTCCGGTTTTTCCCCCTGCTGATGAATGCGCGGCAGCAGGCAAAACAACTCACCAGAGCGCATAGGGGAATTCCCAGCCAAAAATCCAGCTTCCTTTCCAGGGCAATATCCATGATATTCAGAGTGAAAACCCCGGCCTAAAGGCCGATGCTCCCCACCCGAAACAAGAAACACCTTCCGCAAATTCCCATCCCCGGCCTGAAGACCGGGAATTCTGCTAAGGAGATTACAGCACGATTTTTTATTATACCACAAATAATGTAAGCATACATTCGGAATAAAACCTTCTCCGCGGGATCGCGCGTTGTAACTCATAGTGCGAATTTTTTCAGCTTTAGACCACTGTTGCCTTGTAAGCACTCTTGCGCCATTTCATTGGCCGTTTTGTATCCCAGTATCTTTCTGGGGTAATTATTAATCCAATC
>JAQTZX010000033.1:811-9868 GCA_028687525.1 Candidatus Omnitrophota bacterium | reverse complement strand
CATCCCGGCGGCCAGGGCAATCGGATAATTAGCATAGAGCCCCATAAGAATAGTCGCAAAGGAAGCAGTGATACAGGTGGCCATCATCGCCGCCCCGAAATCCATACCCGTATGCGCGATCATCGCCGGGTTGACAAAGATAATATAGGCCATCGCCATAAAAGTAGTGATCCCGGAAATGATCTCGGTGCGAATGGTGGTATTGCGGGCTTTTAAGTGGAAGAATGTTTCGACGGCTTTACGCATAGTTCAAAACTTCCTTCGCGCCAAATAATTAAAATGACCGAAGTACTTCCGCCATAAAACTTCGGAAGAAGCAAACTGGTTTGAACCGTAAAAATAATCCGCCATAGCCTCCCGCACGCGTGCGAATTCTTTACGTTGAGGGAAAGACCGGGCGGAATCCAAGCTTAAATCAAGCAATTCCAAAACCCTTACCGACGCTTTCCGGCTTAATTCCTTATTGTCTTTACTCTGCCAGTTAAGCGCCCGGCTGACTTCACTTCCGATATTGGCCATTTGTTCAGCAAGAGAAAGCTCCTCCCATCTTCCCGAAGCGAGCCCTTTATGTTGATAATTCATCTTTTTATCCATATGTGAACAATCTCAACGATTTTCTTTCTCAACTGCCCATCGCCTACTCCACTGCCCATATTTCCTTGCGAAGGGCGCACATTGATCATAGAATCAAACTCTATAAAATCATCTCCCGGCACTTCAGGATAAAGATTGATCCCCCAAAGATCTTTCTGAAGAGCCCCTTTTTCCAGCAACAAAGCCTCCAGATCGGAATGTAATTCGGCATCGAGGGCGATCTCCCCCCGGGATACATCCACGACAGCCTTTACCAGATCGCCGAACATATCCGCCGCTATCGCTTTCAATTCATCAATTGTAACCGGTTCTTTAAGAATTTTCATAACGATTGATATTATACTGCGTTTAGAAACAAGGACAAGTAAAAAAGATAAAAAGGGACGGTTCTAAAAATAAAAAGGGGACGGTTCTATTTTTTTTCAATTCTCTGACGAGGGTAAAAAATAGAACCGTCCCCTTTTTTACAACATCTTCAACACCTTTAAGGGATAGTCCAGATTAACGCACTTTCCTGAATACTTTCCTGAGTAATAACCTTGTCATTGATTGACGGAGGGGTAATGAGTGCGGCATCAAGAATAATAGATATAACTTCATCCATAGCTTTCACTTCATTCTCTTTGCGGCGCACCTTCGAACCATCATTTTGATAACGGTCAGTCCGAATAATCCCCTCAGATGAACCCATTTTGCAATAAATCATGCCTTCAACAAAATCATTATTGGACCTTATGTCGTAAGAAAACCCTAAAAATTCATTGCTGGATAAGGCTTCCCCGGGATAATATACTGTCGGCGTTGTATAATCCGGTCGTGAACAAGGAATTATAACTTGATCCAGGTTTGTCTTTTCATCAATAAAAAAAGTGATTTCTTCTAAAGCATTGTCGGAAAATACGAAAGGATTTCCTTCTTCATCCCTATAGCCATTTATTGAAAAGCGGAAGGTAAATGTTTCTGTTCCCCATCTATCCTCTTCCGGCTTTTCGTACTCTACAGGAAAATCCTTATAATATCCCGTTTCCCCAAATTGAAGGTTGGGATTCAATTCTCCCGACTCAGATACCAAAGGTTTATTCGTCGACATAAATAGATTGGAATACTGACCCAACATCCAAGGATTGCGGTCTGCAAGGACTTCTGTAATTTTCGGCAAGGAAGCATTTATTTTATCTTTGGTTTCTGCATCAGTCTCTGAATAAAGCTCCATCAATCCTGAAGCCGCATTGAAACGGACCTCGCCATCGGGATCATCCAATGCCGATACAAGAGGATCGACTGCACGGGGATCAGACATCATCCCTAAAGATCGGGAAGCATAAAAACGGACAAAAGGGCTGGGATCTTCTAAAAGAAACCCGGAGTAAATTTCGACATTCCCGGGATCGTTCCACGTGTAATGACTTCCTTCTTCCCGATTGTAATAATCCGTAAAATAACCTAAAGCCTGAACAGCTCCGCCACGAACATATTCGTTATCACTATCCAGTGCATTCATCAAAGGTTCTATAGAAGGCTCTCCTATAAAATACAATGCGTTTGTAACCACGTCGCGGATACCGTAGGATCCCTCCTCCGGTTCGGCTAACAGGTCGATCAAAGCTTCCGCGGTATCCCGAGGAGAAACGAGATTGCCGTTATCACCGAGAACGTAAACGGCCATTTGTCGAGCCTCAATATCCGCGGTTTTATCCTGGGCAAGCTTAAGTACCGGCTCCTCAATCAAAGGCCCCATATTAATCAGGACCGAAGCTACTCCATCTCTATAGCGCAGACTCCCACTGCTCAAAAATGATACTAACACGGGGATCGCCCTCGCATCCTGCGCATATCCCAACGTTTGCGCGGCATGAAAACTAACCTCGGGATCTTCATCGTTTAAAACACACGCCAAACCATCCAACGCTTTACTATCCGTAGCCCCCCACAAATCAGTACACCCTTCAAGGCGGACATCTGGATCGGGATCAAGAAGTTTGTTCAGCGATGCGTCCGTGTCCCCCTCGCCGCTTGAATGCGCCCCCATAATCTGCAACCGTTCATTTCCATCGTTCAATATAACCTTGTTCCATCCGCCGCTGTCACCCAAAATATAATCGGACACTGTTGTTCCATTTCCCGATAGCGTAACATCGAAACTATCCGCATAAACAGGGGGCAAAACAAAAAAACCGATTGACGAAATCACTCCTACTAACAAAATTGTTTTTCTCATCTTTTTCCCTCCATAAAAAAGCCACGTGCCGGTAAATCTCCTACCGAACCGTGGCTGGTTTTATAAAAACGAACTATACAAACTGCCAAGCTTTATCTCCGGATAAACATATTAACGGAATCAACAACAAACTCCATCATTAACGGCCTCGTTTATTACCCGATCCTTCATTATCCCCGGAATTATTTTACCGAATTATATGCCCATTCGATCCATTCGCACAGTAATTGTAAATCTGTCTTCTCAACGGTCGCCCCGCACCAGACACGCAATCCGGGAGGCGCATCCCGGTATGAAGCGATATCATACGCGGCCTTTTCATCCTGAAGCATTTTTACCATCATTTTCAGCTTATCTTCCGACAGATCCACCTTCAAACAAACACTGGTATTAGACCGGATATCTTTGGTTTCAGCCAAGAAATGAATCCATTCGTGTTTAGCGACAAACGCTTCAAACACAGATAAATTATCGTTCGACCGCTGAATAAGAGCTTTAAGCCCACCGATAGATTCAGCCCATTTCAATGCCGCAAGCCAATCTTCGTTGGCCAGCATGGATGGCGTGTTAATGGTAGAACCTTCAAATATTTCTTCAGCCAGCTTGCCGCCCCTGGTCAAACGGAAAATCTTTGGTAACGGCCAAGACGGAGTATAACTCTCCAGACGCTGAACGGCCCTCGGAGATAAAATCAGCATCCCGTGTCCACCCTCTCCTCCTAAAACCTTCTGCCATGAAAATGTAATAACATCCAATTTCCGGTATTGTACATCCATGGCGAACACAGCGGAAGTCGCATCGCAAAAGGTTAATCCTTCACGATCATCCGGAATCCAATCGCCATTCGGGACTTTCACACCGCTGGTCGTCCCGTTCCAGACAAAAACCACATCATTCCTGAAATCCACCTTTTTAAAATCCGGTATTTTGCCGTATTCCGCTTCAATAAACCGTGCATCCTTTAATTTCAACTGCTTGGCAATATCAGCAGCCCATTCCTTACTAAACGACTCCCAGACCAAAACATCGACGCCACGGCACCCCAGCATGGACCACATGCTCATTTCGAAAGCGCCTGTATCGGAAGCCGGCACAATGCCTACCCGGTAATCGGCAGGCAATAATAGGATATCTTTTGTCCTCTTGATTGCCTCAGCCAACTTGGCCTTCCCGAGCTTGCTTCGATGAGACCTGCCGAAAGGCGTATCTTTTAATTCTTCGACAGAATATCCCGGATGTTTAGCACAAGGACCGGAAGAAAAACATGGATTTCTAGGAATTTTTGCTGGTTTCAAGTAATTATCCTCCTTTTCGCGGCACATTCGTTGACTATCCGCCGGATACGCCGACGCATCACCGCGGCATCAGTGCGAACACACCCCAGCCCAGGTACTCGCGCGTGTAAGCGGCGTGACGCCCGGGTTCCGAGGTCAGTTTGGCTCGGACATCTTTCGCCAACTCGTCGCCGGGATTGGCTTCAAGCCATCGGCGCATGGTGAGCCATTTGGCCGCCTCGTATCTGTCCCAACCGTCTTGGTCAGCCAGAACCATTTCAACGACGTCGTAGCCAAGGCGGCCGAAAGACGCGAGAAGTTCCGGAAGCATGAGAAAGTCGGAAATTGAGTCGGCAAGACACTCCTTGGCAATATTATCCGTAGGCGGTAACTGCCGCCAGTAGGGCTCGCCGATGAGGATGATCCCTCCGGTACGCAGGCTCCGGGACAGAAGCTCGATAGTACCGGCAACTCCCCCGCCGATCCAAGTGGCACCGACACAGGCTGCCACACCGACCTTCTCGGCAGAGACGTAGCCGGCAGCATCGCCATGGATGAACTTGACTTGATCGGCGACGCCGAGTTCTTCAGCGCGAAGTTTCGCTTGCTCGGTAAACAACCGGCTCATGTCGATGCCGGTGCCGATGACTCCGTAATCGCGCGCCCAGGTGCACAGCATCTCCCCCGAACCGCTGCCGAGGTCGAGCACTCGGGTACCCGTTTCCAGGCGCAGCGCCGCGCCGAGAGTGGCGAACTTCTCGGGCGTGAACGGGTTATGGATGCGGTGAGCACTTTCGGTGATGTTGAAAATCCGCGGAATGTCCATTTCGGGAAATCTCCTTATCTGATCCGTGTTTACACACGGGGTTTTCTGCGCGAAGGCGGATAAAAATTAACCGTAAACGCGCCAAAGATTGGTTCATCGCCATAGACTAACCAATCTTTAATAAACCCTTCAAAACTAAAAACGCTTCAGGTTCAATTATCACTCACGATATCTTATCTATACCTATTTAAAACCGAGATTCAAATACTAAGACTTCTTAGCTATCACAATACCAAAAGCCGGATAACGCCCAAGTTTTTTTATCGCGACCGACTTAAATCCTGCTCTTCGGCAAATCCCGCTCCATTGCGCAAGACTTATACAATATTCACCCTGATTCAGGATATGCTTCTTCCCGTTCTCAAACATTTTTGAAAACGCCTCTACCCCCGCATCCTTTAATGCAGGTATCCATTCCTGCTCCAAAACCTTGAGAATGCGTTTCAGTCTTCTTATATCAGTGAACTTGCCAGTAGTATCCATGTCAATCTCGCCTATAATAAAAAGACCGTTTTTATTGAGAATATTGAATACTGTCTTTATGGCGGATAATTTATCCTTGAGATGATGCAAAGTAACCGAAGATACGACTTGATCAAAAGCCTCTTTTTTAAATTTCAGTGACGCGGCATCCATTAAGTGAAGAGAAACCTTATCACCCAAGTTCAATTTCCTTATTTTATCTTGAAAAATCGCTATCATCTCGCCAGAAGAGTCAACCCCCGTGACAAAACAATTGGCTTTCTGCAAAAACTTCAGGCTTAAAAGACCTGTCCCGCAGCCAATATCCAAGATATTATAGCCGTCTTTGACATTGGAATTCTTTACCATCAAGTCAAGCAAATCACGATGAAAACTTATCTTACCAAGCGTCTGATCATATTCTTTTGACCAGCGTCTAAACCAATCTCGAGTTAAAGTCTTATTTTTCTTCATCTACTTGTAAAAATGACTGTACGCAAAGGAAGACATGGTTTTGTCTATTCCGGACCAGAGCCCGCCAAAACGCTACTTTGACAGCCTTTCTATCTCAGTAATAATCTCTTCAATTACCTCGATATTATGCTCTTGCTATTCTGAAGAAATTGATTCTATCAGCTTTATGATATCTGCCGTTGCCTTCGGCTATATTTGCCGATATTGATAAAGAAGCCCTATTTAGTTGATCAGCAAGATAATAGTTGCCCTTCGTAAAACCTTCTGTTAATCCGCAAATTTTATCAGCAAAATCAACTGATTTCTTATAAACATCTAATTTTTCGAATAGAAATGCCATATGTTTTTGAAAATAGAAAATCGAAAATAGACCGAATCGAAAATCTTCCACAATTAAATTTCGAATCTCGATTTTCGATTCTCTGCCATTTTTGCCTTAATTTGACTTGAGGCAAAAATGGCGGCTCGAAGTGGACGCCAGGCGAACTACGCAACCCCTTGAAATAAGCCTATTTGTGAAACTCTACCGCAAACGTAGCATGGGGGCTTTAATATCCCTAGGCGAGCCGATCAACGAAACCCTGCCTTACGATAAGGGTATTTTATCACGAAATCGCCTAAAATCCACCGAAACCGCTGTTTTATAGCGCCAAAGATCAATGCATATCTTTCATAATACTCTTAATACGTTTTCCCGCATCCCACTCGTAGTCTTTGATCTCCATTGTAATTTTCTCGATCTCAACCAGTTTGGCAGAGGTCAAATCCTGTTCCACCCAACAATCATCAAATAATGCAACGTTGTCTCCATTTGACCAAGAAAGCGAACTATTATAAATAATCCCTTTAAAACCATCTCGTTTAATATGCTCCGCAAGTATCTGTGTAGGAATATAATCAATTACTTGATCTTCATGTCGTACTGGCTTAGAAAAATCGTAATTGATCAATCCTAAAATAACCTTTTCAATGGCACCTTGATCTACTCCCTCCATCCGGCCAAGAGCGAATGCGCCTCCAGCAGAAAAGAAAAATCCTTTAAAGCCCGGTGAAGAAAAATCAATCAGATCCATGCTCTCTTTAACCGAGAAACAAACTATCGACACGAAACCGCCTTTATAAGGCCGGACTTCTGCAACTGCAGTCTGCTCATCTGTGGCTAAATAAAGACATTTAATACCGTGAGGATTCGCTCTGCCAACCGCTTTCTTACTAAAAGGCGGGATACCCATATCTTCACCCGAAAACGGTTCTAAGGGTAAAATTTGATCTCGTATTGTTTTTTGCTCCTGATGACCGACTCGAGCCCTATAAAAAATGCTCCCCTTCTCAAAATGTCGAACATTTTTCTTTGCTAAATTAAGAACCTCCTGCAAAAACTTTTTTGCTTCTTCCGATAAAACATATCTGGAAGTTGTCAAAACTTCATTCTTAAAGATATACCAATCCCAAGGATCATATTTCTTTGTGCCCATACAGAAACCGCCTATTCAGGAAAACTCAATTCAATATTCTTATCATTCGACCCGCCACCGCGCTGATCGGCTGATGCGGGAATTAATACTTTATTGCCATTAATCTTGATATCGCCTTCGTACCTATCCCCCAAAGAATATGTTCCAACAATCGTCATGAGCAACTGCTTCTCTTTTTTATTCTCCCAGAAAATTTCGCCTTCAGAAAATTTTACAAACATCAAATCCATAAAGAAACCCGATCCGCCGCCGCTGGATCCGGTCTCAAGGACATGAACTCCGTTTGCCAACCGGCCGATCCAGTGATATCCGAACGACTCATAAAGCCGCACGTCCCCGTCCATTTCTTCGGTCTTCGCAAATAGCCAATTGTCCCGCTTCTCAATCTCGCTATCCATGTACTTATTTGTATCAGATGCCGCCGCAACATCAACAGTCGTAATCATGGGCGGCCGGTTATCCGAGAGCCAATTTGAAAACTCTTTTAAGATGAATGGATGAATGGGCTTGCCGTTATAGGTAAATTTTGTGATCGCTTCCTCTAATTGCTGACTAGCGAAAGATGGAAACGCAATGAATAATAACGCCAAACAAAATATTATTTTTTTCAATCATTCTCCTTTCTTGAATTTCTTACCGCACTTGGGACATTCAACCTCATCGTCAAAAAACAAACTGCATGGCACATCCGCCCCGCAGTGCGGACATTTGACCATATCCGCGCCCATCGCAAAATCAAAACCTAAGAACTCATCAAACAAATCGTCCGGCATTCAATTCCTTTATTACCGTGATCTTGCCGCTACAGCATCGTCAATCCACGATCCAATATTGTTCGCGATATCGTTATATGCATCGTAAGAACTGGGATTGTAACACTTGACGAGGCTGGATAGTTTTCCGCCATTTTTTAGACTGATATTATCGAAGGGGTTTAAGCCTTGGCTACATTTTCCATTTCTGGCGCAATTAATATTGTGAATATAGATTCCTAATACCCCCTTGCCGTCATTCCACCCTTTTATAATCTCGTATTGAACCCACGGCCGCTTTGAAGTTTCTGAACCGATCAAGACAACAACGCACGACTTATACTTCATGTTGTCGTCGATCCATTTCTCAATGGCACTATTACTCTTCCTTATTTGTTCCCAATCGTTTGTAGATACCGGCGTATTTCCCTCGATCACTCCGATATTGCGAATCTGCTGAACCCTCATCACATCATTGTCAAAATGAAAACTGTAAAAAATCTGCTTCTTTGCCATAGCCAATCCCCCTTACTTTAATATGTACTTCGCCAGAATCTGATAAGCAATGATCGCTACCACAATCAACAACGGAATCCCGTAGAAAACTCGTAACGTAATCGACCACATGACCTTCCCCCTCGAATCCACTTTGTCTTTATAGCGATGCGGGTTAAGATCGTACAGCAGACTGAAATCGTTCTTTGGTCTCACTTCAATAATCCATTCATACATTTTTCTGTACATCTTTTCAGTCTGAAGAAAAAAGGCATCTAAATACCAAAAGGCTACGAGCGGTATAAAAAGAACAAGGCATAAGTAGATCGGATCAATATTCTTTTCCATTAAAGCCAGAACAACGGTCACGACGGTCAAAGCCCATCCTTTAATGAGAAACGAATTCTGAGCCATCCTGCTAATACAGTTTTGAATCAAATCGATTTCTTTGTGAATAACATCGATATTATTTTCATTCATCAGCAAC
>JAQTZX010000033.1:0-801 GCA_028687525.1 Candidatus Omnitrophota bacterium | reverse complement strand
CTCTAAAATCTCCAAAACCGCCAGCCATTAGTGGGTTGGTTAGTAATTGATTGCGCCGCCGCTGTCATGCTGGTATAAATTTTCCCATTACACTTGATGGCTTTTCCACTCGAGGCACTGTCGGCCTTAACGATTACAGCCTTATATCCACCCACGCCTTTGAATTTCCCATTTAAGACGGTTCCAACAGATGGAAGCTCCCTCTCAATTTTTCTTTTTTCACGTTTTTTTGTCATAACTCTCCTCCTTATTCAACCCCCATCGCCTTGAACACCGCGTCGATCGGGTCCGCATAGAAACTATTTTGAAACTTCGACAACAGCTCACCCGGTACAGTCTGAAAATCTGCAACACTGCTTGATGGAATCAGGATCCTCCGCGCGCCTGCGTCAAGCGCGACACGCATTGATTCTCCCAAGTTTTCTACGGGCTTAATATTTCCGCCCAAGCTCATGCTTCCCAAGACAACGATCTGCGACTGCACCGGCTTCTTCATCAATGCCGATGCGAGAGCAATCACAGCCGTCAATGTTAATGCCTCCGCAGGCCCTGAATTATGCAATTCTACGACATGAATGTGATAATCATGGTCTCCAGCCTTTGGTGTTACACTAACGCGTGAAGAGTTCGCCTTAAAATAATCAAACGCTATCCGTAAACATTCCTTGGCCGCGGCAGTTGACCCAAGCCCTGTGAAACGAACCGATCCATTACCCGGACTCATCTGCGTTTCAATACGGTATAGCCCCAAATGACCATTGCTTCCCCGGGCTACCGTATGCACTGTTCCCGGATTCATAG
>JAQTZX010000032.1 GCA_028687525.1 Candidatus Omnitrophota bacterium | reverse complement strand
CCCGGAGCCGAACGCATCGAGGAGCGTTTGACCTATCCGCAGCGGTCGGAACAATGGTACAGGGATTGGGAAATACAAGTGGATTCCCAGGGATGTTTTTCGGGAAAGATGGAGTTGAAGAAAATTGCCGATCAGCGCAAGAAAGAGGACACGGAGATTCTCGATGTTTTGCGGATACGCGCCGGGGAATTAAAGCAACGGTTTGGTATGGATATGGTCATCGAGAGCATTCCGGAGGGCGATGAGAAAGGATATCCGTCTCGGTCGGATGCCTGGCGAAAGAAGTGGCAAGTCAACAAAGAAGATGGGCGCGAATGGCATTCGAAAATAATTGAGGAGGAGTTCGGCAGGCAGGAATTAATAGATAAACGGATAGCGAAAGACCGGGTGATCGCCGCTTCATTGTCCAAACGGTACGGTTTGAATATTGAGCTTCCCACGATTGTTCCCCGGGATTCTTATATGGAACGTTCACGGCTCTGGCGTGAAGGTTTGGGCATCGAGAAATCCGGAGAGGAATGGCGTTCCGATATCTTGGATACCCGTGCGTCGGTATATTCATGCGCGGAAGAAGATCGGGCGATCAGGGATTGGATTTTAAAGACTTATAAGGAAGATATTGGATTACCCGGTACTGCAGGTCAGGAGCCCGGAGCGGAATATCTGGAACTGTCCCGGGCGTGGAGGAGAAAGTGGGGGATTTCCGGAAACCGGCAAAAAGGATGGATTTCCGGTGTGCTGGAAAAGAAGAAATTACAGGAAAAAGAAATTCACAAAGAAGACAAAGTCGAAGAACTCTTGGAGAGCGCAATATACCAGATATTGAGAAATATTCCCGGAAATACCATCCGGCAGCAAATTCGCCTGCTTCCTATGACCGAACTGACTCAAGAAAAACTGCTTGTTGTTATAAGGAAGGAACTTAGGGCGTATGTGGATTCCATGTTTAAACATATTCCCATGCAGGATATAGAAAAGAAGCTTGTTCAGCAGGTGGCGATAATTAGAATAATTGATCAGCGGGATTTGAAAACGGTTGTTATAGAGCGCGTGGTAAACAATGCCATGCAAACGCCCGAGATGCCCAAGGTATTAAGCAGTTTTGCGGTTGCGGGAATTATCCGGACTATTGCCGAAGAAATAGAGGCCAAACGAGGCAGCGGGGCTGCAGTTCAAACAGGTACTAAAAGGCCGAGGATCAAAGCAGGAGCGGGATGGGATAATTTTGTGTGGGAGCAGCTTCAAAAGAACGGGGCTTTCAAAGCTCTTTCGGACAGCAAAAATATGCAGTTAATAGCCCGGATTTTACACGGAAGGATACTCGGTTTGATAGCCGGCGGGAATTTGAACCGTTCGTTCACCTTCCCTCTTAAGATTGGTGAGGCTGATTATATCCGGCTTCAGGCTGTGGCAATGCGTAAGGCGGAAGGAAGCAATGATTTTATGCTAACGAATGACATGCGTGATTTTATACAGAAAAATATTACCGATCTCGCACAGAAGACGGACGAGGAGAGGGACGGTGGAAATAAGACGATAAAGATCGGGGATTTAACTTGCATATTTAACCCGGGCAGTTTACGGAGTGGACGGTCATTGTATATTCATGGGGAGGGACGATTCGCTAACGGCGCGGCAGCCGGGCATTTGGATGGAATTCAAAATATGAAAAGCCGGAGATTCGGAAAAATGGATTCTTCCGATGCGTTTTTATACGCCCACAATGGCACGTTTTTGACGGACGAAAATATACAGAAATTTATGGAGTATCATAATACAGTAATACATGTTGCTCCTATTGTTTCCCGCTATCATGCCGATATGTTCGCATATTATCCTTACATCGGCTGTATAACGGGATTTCTGAAATGTATGCACGAACTGCGTGAAAACAGTATCCTGCGTATTGTACTTCACCTTACATATTTCCGGACCACATCTTCCGCGGGAAGCAAAATCATATCGCACGGAACCATGTATGCGGGTATGGATTATTCCCGTTTATACAGAGATCGTGACGGCGGAATTATCCATGAACTTAAGGATTTTGGTTTTCTTAAGCAACAGCATATCTTCGGAACCGGAAACCCGGTGGCACAGTTTTTGACGGAAGCATATAAAACCGGCCCGCCGGTTGAGTTTATGTCATATTGGAATTACTTCCCCGCAATTTTTACTTCAGCCAATTTCACGCCGTTTTCCTCTCGAATCTTTTTACACGGGTTTCCTTTAATATTTTTCATTTCTTCAACTGAATTTGAGCCGTCCTCCATGGGTGCCTTTTCCATCCGTGGCTGGACGAATGGCATTCCAATGGAGGCGGCTTATCAAGACGGCGGGGATTTTAATCATTGGATTCCGAATGAAATTCTGACCGCCATTCGTTTTGATAAGAAACTGCCTTATGTAATTGTTGAAGACTATGAAAGTTTGAGCGAAACGATTACCCGCATCGCAGGTGATTTGATCAAGAACAGACCGGACGCAGTAATCCTTATCCCGGGTTGCGATACGCCGTTAGGATTTTATCAGCGATTAGCGGAAAAGGCGGTAAGAAAAGAAGTGGATATCTCAAGGGTAAGATTCGTGACTTTGGATTCTCCCATTGGTTTGAGATTGGATGATTTACGCAACTTCAAGATGTTTATGTATAGCTACCTTTATCGGTATATGTATGGGGATATTCCTCAAGGCCTGGATAAAGAACAATTTTTAAGGGGTTTTTATGAAAAGCATCCTAATTTTATAGTTCCCTATGTACCCATAGATTCCTCTGAAAAAGAAGCCGGGGCTATTGCCGGAGAATTGGGAGAAGCCTTTGAAAGGATGGGGTATGCTGATTTGGCATTCCTGGGACTTGGCCGTGCCCGAGAAGTTAATGGAAAGTTGGTGGGAGGTCATTTAGCTTTTAATGAGCCGGGTTCTTTGATCGACTCGAAATCAAGAATTGTGGATCTCACTGATTATAGCGTTGAAACTAAATTCAAATGCGAGTTGAGATTATGGGATAACAATGATTATATTTTAGAACAACCGCCCCTCAGAGCTATCACCTTGGGAATAATGGACCTTCTTAGCTCAAGAAGAATTATCATCGCGGCTTCAGGAAAAAATAAATCCCGGGAAGTCCGGCATCTTCTTGAAGCGGAAATGACCTCTGATTTCCCTGCGACTTACCTGCACACTGTTCCGGAGAAAACACTGGTTATTGTTGATGAGGAGGCAGCAGTCCTGTTGAAACGAAACCGAGGCCGCGTTGACGGCGGATCCATGTATGCCGGGTTTTTGAGTGAAGATGTTTATTCTGGGGGACAGTTCCGGTGTAACTTTATCTCCCGCATTTGGTTGCACGGAAACGGTCCGCAAATGACACGGGACGGCGGCGATGAACGGTTGATTGTTCGTGTATTTGCGAGACTTTTGGGCGGATATGAGCTTCTTCCCGAGTCAAAAAAATACGGTATGCTCATTCCGAATTTCGTCGTTTCAACCAGAGATGTATCGGTAGCCTGGACCGAAGACAATATGACCATAGGACTTTTGAAGCTGATGTTTGACGAGTATCGGCAGCGCAGGATCCCCGTGCATTATCTTGCTTCGAGCATCGCCCATGAATGGGCGACTTTGCTTCTGGGACATCATGATTTTTACGAACAGGCTGATGAGAGCTCTATGGGCAGGCGGGCGAGGCGTCGTTTCTCGCTAACACTCAAGGCACAGGAACTGGAAGCCGATGCGCTCGCGGTGAAGATCATGGCGGCAACGGGATATCCCCCGGAGGAATATGCCGCTTCTTTCGAAATCGACGACCGCCTTCTGGACAAGGCCGAAAAGCGGGGGTTGCTTGAAGCTGAGGACTACGACGGCGTGAGCGAACATCCTTCAGATAGGAAAAGAATCAGGGCGGTCAGACAGTTGGGATTGGCCGCCGGATCCCCGAGAGTTTTGTATCCCATCGGCAAAGAGATTTCCATTTTATCCAAGGGAACAGAAGACCGCCGGAAGTTGCTTATTGCCGTATTCAAGGGCGAAGTCATCGAATGGTATGAGCCGTATTGCGAGCTCGAACGGGTTCCTTATCCCCGGATGTTCGAATTGCGCTCCGGCAGGCGGCTGCTTTTCAGCGAGAAATATGCGGAGTATCCTGATCGGGAAACCCCGGGGGACAGCCGTGACGGAGGAGGCCTGGAAACGGGAAGCATAAATGTTTTTCTCACTGTCTCTCCGGCACGCATCCAGGCCAACGTCGCTTCTAACGGCGGGGAGACGGATTTGATCGTGCATCCCGGTTTTTCCGGTTTTCACGAGAACCTGATGGAGGAATCGTATCTGGGCCGGATACTGGAACTGAGACGCTATATCCTTGAAGACACGAAACTCAAGATTATTCTTGTCGAATACGGTTTTTTTGATCAAACCATTGCGTTGCTGCGGATAAAAGAAGCGCGCGCCCCCGTTGTTATCGTCTTGACACAAGAGAAGTCTTCCGAGCCCTTGATGGGAATCGATAACTTCATGAATATGCTTTATAAGATAGGAGCGCGGTTTGTCCGGATACACGGCGAAGAACTGGTGTGCGTAACGCTTCCGTCGAATGCGGGAGAAGAGATTTTTAGAGAAGTTTCCAGACAGTATTCGGAAAAATATTACGGCGCAGACAGCCGGTGCCGCGATGCCGAAGAAGAGCTGGCATTAAACAGGGTATTAAATTTGCAGGTGGCCGACGGCAGAGAGTTTTTATACGCGATTGACGGATGCGTCATGGGGATGATGCTTGAGCTGTTTCGCCGCAGGTCCCAATTCATCTTTTCGTGGGGCATGGTCGTGTTGACGCCTTCCGTCATTTTGTACGAGATGTGTTACCCTGAACTGACAGCTGTTTTGCAGAGAGATATCCCGGATACCGTGATGATGCCTCAAGGTCGTGTATTGGCATTGGTAATGTCCAGAGAACTTCCGGCCGTACAGGGAATGGAAGTTATCAAAAGGGCCGCGGCGCAGTCGGGATTTCCCTGGGATGAACGGGAAATAGGCCGTGTATACGGGTATCTGCGTTCACTTGACATCGCGGCGCTGGTGAAGGCATACGAGCGGCGAAAGGATGATTGCGACGGGGGGACAGAAGATGAAAACTGCGTGAACGTCGGCGGTCCGGAAGGCGATGGAAGAAAGAGGTCGCGGCTGACCAACCTTATTGAAGTCACGGATAACAGGACCGGAGAAAACCTGCCGATAGTCGGCGGAATATTACATATGGGGTTGGCGGATTTGAGCGGCCATCTGTTGAAGAAGCGGTTGGATTCATTCGGGAGGTTGTATTTAGAGAATAAGCGATGGAGAGGGTTTTCATTGTTTCCTCATGCGGTGGTCGAAGTTTTAGTGCAGGGCGGCCTGCCGGTTGAAGTGGTTTTGCTTAGGGACCGGGAAGGTAGAACTATAACCGGTCCGGCAGGCGGGGAATTCCGGGTCAGTTTAGAGAAGGACCGGTATAAGCTGATAAAACCGGTTCCTCATATCCCTTCTCCGGCCGGCATAGACAGAGTTTTACGCATCACTCATGGCGAAATAGAACCGGCATTGCGAATGCTGCATATTGACGAAGAAACCTCCCGGACTCTCAAGGCGAAAAAGGAATACCTTTCGGTAATCGAAAAACATACCGCGATCCGTATCCCTTCTCCGGATGAGTTTGATTCTGCATTGCTGGTAAGCGAAGGCAGGATCGGCAAGGCATTGCAGGTTTTGCATATAACCAGATATATATACCGTAAGCATATGCGGGATATCAGCCCGTACCGGGAAATAATCGCGCTCTACCGTTTTCCTCCCGTGGAAGATTTTAAAAATGCCTTCAAGACGGCGGCGGGGAATTGTGATGCCGCTTTAGCCATCCTCGGCATATCTTCCCAAACATTTCAAAGACTTAAAGATATACCGACGTATAATAAAATAATAAAGAAATATGTCTTCCCTGCTCCGCGGGATTTCCGGGATGCCTTACAGCGGGCAGGCACGGTAGAAAAGGCGTTGCGTGTTCTGGGCATTACCGATCATACCTATCGCAGGCTGAAAGAGTACCCTGATTATGCCGTGATTTTGCAGGAGCATAAGGATTCCCGGGTGAAAGGCCGAGTTTCCAACGTACAGATCCGGGAGGCGTTGATTTTTAGTGGATTCAATGCCCGGGATGCCTGGCAGAATATGCAGTCTGCCGGCGGCGCAATCACCTGGTCGGCTTTCAAAACCAGGGTACAACGGCTGTTTAAAAAAGATACTGATCTGGCAGAAGTGAAAAAAGCATTGTTTGCTCAAAGATCAAAGGAGAATGAGGTAAACCCGCGGGTAAACAAGAGCCGTATCATGGAAGAGAAACAGATATCTCGAGCGTTGAATAAAATAGACCGGGCGCTTACGTGCGATGATTTGATAAAAGCACTGGAGATATTCGGCGGCCTGAAACTTGTGTATCCCGATCATCCGGGAGTGGTTGCCGCCGCCAAGAAGGTCGAAGATGCCGCAAATAACGGCGCTCTGCGATGGAGCAGGGTACCCGATAACAGGGTCAGGAATTATGCGTGTCTGGTTCGTCTTCTCGGTGTTATATTTCCGAAAGAAACGGAGGATCATGCCGTTAAATCGGATATTGTGCCTGCACGGGGGCACAGAAATAACGTCGACGGCGGGAAGGATATTTTTAATGCCTGGATACAATGGGTGCAGGCATCTTCTGATATAAGCCGGGTGGATATCCATCAATTCTGGTTTTTAGCGTATCTGTCCCGGGGAATGGATGAGTCAAGGATAGCGGAATTATTGATGATCGGCGAACGTGAGATTGCCGTACTTAGGGAACGGGCTGCCGGTTACGGTTTGCTTGAATTCAATCCCGCACACAAGAAGTATTGTTTAACTAAAACTGCCGTTTATGTCCTGTCCAGCCTGGAGTTTATTCTTAAAGAGGAAACGGGGGTGCCTCCGGTAAAAACCCGCGGGAAGGGAGCGAAAAGCAAAAAAAGATATTTCAACATCTGGGATGTCTCCTCGGGCAGGGTGATAGGGCAAAAGCTCATGATCACCCCCGCGGAGTTCAACGCCGAAGAACCGTTAATGATAACCGGTTTTGAATCCGATCCCTCCGGAAAGATCAATCTTGGGAAGGAGCCCGTTGTTACGATTGAGCGTTTTAAGGGAGGGATAACGGCTTTGCGGGGAAACAAACAGTTCATGGTCGCCATGCTCATCAGGGATTCCGACGGCAGGGTGACGGTCAGGGATGACGGATTGCCGGAGTTTTTTGTGAAAGAAGGGGAACACAGGCTTGTTGTCGGCGTGGAGAGCGCAATACACGCTTTGCGTACGCGCGGGGAGATTGTTTCCATGCGGTCTTTGGCGCGCGAACTCGGAGTACAAAGGCCGGTATTGGCCGGTTATCTTGTTGAGAATCCCGCGGTGAAAAACCGGGTGGATGAGGTCATTCTTCCCGCACAAGCAGTCTATACAGCAATGCAGGAAAGCGGCTACGGGCGCAGGAAAGCGGGCGCGGTCTTACGAGGCCCGGGATACGGCTATCATTTCGACGAAGAACTGCTGGTGCGCCGGATTGAATTCCTGAAGGCGCAGGATCCCGAATTTTCCGCTCTGTGCGAAAAAGGGCGGTCGGAATCCATGAAATCGTGGTGGGGCGGGAAAAAATTATCAGCCGAGCCCGAATATACGAAGTTCGCCCCCTGGATACAATGGGTGCAAAGCCGTACAAGCGGTGATTTTTCCGCCGATGAATTCCGGGTATTTGTGTGGACCTCGGCAGGCAAAGACGACGATGATATTATGTCGTTGATATCCTGCAGCAGCGAACAATTGCGGTTGTACAGGGAGCGCCTGGAGGAGGACGGTTTGCTGCGTTTTGGGCTGAAGGAAAACAGATATGTGCCGACGCGGGCCGCGATACAGCTTAAACAAAGCATGGAGTTCATACTGAAAGATTATGAGGAACAGGATGTTTCGGCCATTATCGGCGGGCATAAAAAAGGCGTATTCTATAATATCTGGAATATCGACACCGGTTTGCTGGAAAAAAGGGTCAATGGTTTTTCGTCGGAAATGCTGGGAGACACGGTCCCGCGCGTGATCACGGAATATAAACCCTCCTCTCTGGGGGCTATACGGTTTGGTAACAAGACGATCATGACGTTCGAAGATTACCGGTTGTGCGAAATGTCGATATCCCTGTATCCGGACATGGTTCTGGTCATCATTGTCAAAGACGGCGAGGGAAACCCGGTTGTTTTAAGAAGCGGTCTGCCGTTGTTCTTTCTAAAAGAACGCGGCCAAAGAACTGCGGTGGGAATAGGAAGCGCCCTGGAGCGGATCCGTGCCCGCGGAGAACAGGTGACGTTGCCCGGGCTTGCCAAGGAATTGCAGTTGCAGAAGCCGGCATTCGCATCTTTCCTGAAAAGCAACGAAGAGTGGAAAGATAAAATATTCGATATGATCATTCCGTTTCATGTAATAACGGACGCTTTAAAGGCGGGGAAAAACGATATGCATGCCATCGGGACATTTCTAAGAGAGAGAGGGTATAGCGTGGATGCGTATCTCCTGCAAACAAGGATGCGTGATTTTGCGGAAAGAGGGATGCTTGCGGGATACCCGCCGATGCGTAGAAGAAGGAGTTCACGGCAAAATACGGGGAAGTACGGGCAGTCGCCTGAACGTAAAAAAGATACGGGAATATTGCCCGGCACAAGTTTGGTTACAATGCAGGATTCACCCCGGAATATCATTTCGGCGTTGCCTCCGGATGCGGACAGCACCGGTGCCCCCGGGAACATCGGACGGCACAGACCGGTCATCTGCGGCCCGGATACCGCCCATAAGAAAAAAAGAGAAGGCATGGTTACCTCCGGGCAGAAATCCGTGCTCAAGCGGGATGCTGTAGCGTTGTTGACGGAATATTGCCTGTTGTATTTCAAGGCGGGTGTGATTACCGATTTAATGAACGGGAAACGGGAGGCGGAGCAATTATCTTCCTTTGTGCAGACAGCCGCCGTGGAATCGGCCGAAGAACAGTCGATCATTGAAAATGCCTTAGACACGTTGATACACAATCATCCCGAAAGTTCAATCGCGCGATTTGCTCCGGAGGAGGGCAATAAGGGCGACGCTTGCAATCTTTTCGCCCGGATTGCCGGGATTGTGTATCCCGGCATGAACGAGAAGGACGTTATAGCGGTGCTTTATAAAAGAATCATTACGGTTTTTTATGAGGACAGAGAATCGATAAAAGGGGTAACCATGGAAGACCTGGCGGCCGGGATTCTGGGATACTCCCCTTCTGCGCAGGTAATAAGCTTGTTCCGGCAGATATGCGGGCGTTTCAGGAACGGCGGTTCGGGTGGAACTACCATCGATCCTGTCGGGATTCTCGTGCGTGCGGGGGAGGATAGTTATTCCCTGCGGCGTGTTCCGTCGGATGAGATTTTTAGGGCGATTAATAAGTCCGCCGCCGGGCACATTCGTGACGGGGGCATAACGGCGGGAGAGAAAAATGGGGACGGTTCTATTTTTCATCCCGTGGTTGAATTGCCAAAAATAGAACCGTCCCCATTTTTTGCGGGAGGAGTTTCTTCCGAAGACGGCGGATTCGCGGTTACTGTAGATTCTACCGCCGCGGATAACCGGCCCAAGAAGTATTTGAGTGAAAAAGATTTAATCGAATGGATGGTCATGCAAAGCAGTATGGTAATTTCGGGCGATACAAAAGTTTTGTTAAGGTCTGTATTTACCATTGACGGCATTCTTGAACAACTTGTTCCGAAGAACCGCACTCCCGCCGACCGGAACGCGGTGTCGGAGATAGTGGAGTATCTTGAGAGT
>JAQTZX010000177.1 GCA_028687525.1 Candidatus Omnitrophota bacterium | reverse complement strand
AAATATCCGCCAATGAAGCTATCCCTCCTGAAGAGATAACCCGCAGGCCCGGGGTACACAGGAGATCCCGTACCGCCTCGACATTCGGCCCCCTTAGAGTACCGTCTTTCAAAGTATCGGTATAAATAACGTCCGTGAGACCAAGCTTCTTCAGAAAAGAAACAAACACGTAAAGATCGCCGGAACTCGACGCCTTTTTCCACCCCCGGATCATGATCCGGCCTTTTTTCGCGTCAATGCCCACCACTATTTTCCGTTTATACTTCTTAAAAGCCGCCTCCAGGAAATCACGGTCTTCAACCGCTCTGGTGCCGAGCACCACCCTCTGTATGCCGCTTTCAACCAGCGCCTCAACGGTCTCCAGACTTCTCACCCCGCCGCCGAATTCAACCGGGATATCGATCGAACGGACAATTTTCTTCACCGCACCAAGATTCCGCGGAACCCCGGTAAACGCCCCGTCCAGATCGACCACATGGAGCATCCGCGCGCCCTGCCGTGCCCAGGATCTGGCCACGGCAACCGGATCCGCGGAATAAATTTTCTTGTCTTTCCTGCCCTGAAAATATCTTACCACACAGCCGTCTTTCAGGTCGATTGCGGGAATTATCAACATTTTATGAAAATCTTCACCAGGTTGAATCTGTACCGGGTACAGCCTCGAGGCTGTACCCGGTACGTTTATAAATTGACAAAATTCTTGATTATCCGCAGTCCTGTCTTCTGGCTTTTTTCCGGGTGGAATTGAACCCCGTATATATTATTTTTCCAGACCAAAGAGGCGAAATCCAGTCCGTACCGGGTTACTCCCGCGGCTGTTTCCCGTTCCTCCGGATCAACATAATACGAGTGGCAAAAATAAACGTCCGCCTCATCCGGCACATCTTTCAGCAACGGGCATTCCGCGCGTTTTCTAAGCTGATTCCAGCCCATATGCGGGACCTTGAGATCCTGCCCGGGTTTAAATTTCCTGACCGCCCCCTTAAGAATACCCAGGCCCGCGGCATTCAGAGACTCTTCACTGAAATCATACAAAAGCTGCAGCCCAAGACAGATGCCCAAAAATATTTTTTTCTCCTGTACCGCCTGCCGTAACGCCCCGGACAGACCTGTTTCGTCCAATTCCCGGGCGGCATCGCCGAATGCCCCGACCCCGGGCAAAACCACTTTATCGCATTTTTCGATATCCCCGGTTTTATTGGTTACCGATACTTCCGCTCCGGCAGATTCAAGGGCCTTACGCACGCTGTGAATATTCCCCATGCCGTAATCGATAATGGCAATCATAATCGTAAAAACCCTGCATTAACCATCCTTAACCTTACATTAACCTTCATTAACCAATTAATCTATCACTCCCTTGGTCGAAGGGACACCCTTTCTCCTCGGGTCTATACCGGTCGCCTGATCAAGGGCTATTCCCAAAGCTTTAAAAACAGGCTCGAGAGAAGCGTGCAGATCTTTCGCCGGATTGAACAAAAGTACGTTCAGATTCATCCCGGTATTTTTAGCAAAAGAGTCGAAAAAATGTTCGGCGTATTCAAACTTATAATCATCCTGTTTATTGAACGCCGCAGATAACCCCCCGGGAAATTCCTGGATGGCCCCGGTTAAAAGGCCTGCTCCCGCTTCCTTTATGCTGAAAAAACCCCTGCCGTTAATATCGAGCGACACAGCCGCCGTCACTTCTTCCATGGGAACCTGCGCAAACCCGAATCTCCGGATCCCCTTCTTATCCCCCAATGCCTTTTTAAAAACTTTACCCAGCACCAGGCCCACATCCTCATTAGTGTGATGAATATCCACCTGCAAATCGCCCTTGGCCGTTACTTCCAGGTCAAAAAAACCGTGAAAAGCGAATAATTCCAGCATATGATCAAGGAAACCTATTCCGGTTTTGATCTTTGTTTTCCCGCTTCCGTCAATACCTAATTTTACGCTGATGTCTGTTTCTTTTGTCTTCCTGCTCTCCATTGCAAGCCGCTTTTTATTTTTCATACATGACCCTCTTCCCTTTGAGCGGACCGTTCGGAGAACGGTCCCTCCAATGGACGCTTATTCAAATCTTGCTTTTACCGAATCCACGTGTTCCTTCAAACCTTCTATGCCGGCCACCTTTTCCAGCGGTTCACGGATGCGCTCCAGGGATCTCCGGGAATAACTGATGATATGACTGTTCTTCATGAAATCAGAAACCGACAATCCGGAGAAAAACCTTGCTGTCCCGCAGGTCGGCAATACATGGCTGGGCCCGGCGGCATAATCGCCCACGGCTGCCGGGCTGTACGGCCCCAGGAATATGGCTCCGGCGTTCCTCACGCCTTTAAGGATCTTACGGGGGTTTTGCACCATGATCTCCAGATGTTCGGGAGCGATCCTGTTTGATATCTCAACCGCCTGGTTGAGATTCTTTGTCAGGATAATATACCCGTTTACATCAAGTCTAATTTTGACTTCTTTGGCCAGCGTTCTGGAATCGGTAATCAAAACCGGAAGCCCGTGCGCATGCTCTCCCTGCGCCTTAAGATCGGCGATCACGAACTTCGGAT
>JAQTZX010000031.1 GCA_028687525.1 Candidatus Omnitrophota bacterium | reverse complement strand
ATATCAAGGCAAGCGGTACCATATACGGGGGTGCAAGCGGGACACAGGTGCCGGTTGGAACGGGGACAGCGAACTACGTTCCGAAGTGGAGCGCGAGCGGTACATTAGGGAATTCGGTGCTGTATGATAACGGCAGCAACGTCGGCATCGGAACGACGGGGCCGACCAACACGCTATCCTTAGTCGGCGGTTCCGCTACCGCAGGGGCGCCATCGCTTACAGTTGATACTCGAGGAGTTTTCAGTGTTAAAACATATCCGACTTCATCAGGCGTTCAATTGAGTTTCGGAGGATACACGGCGGCGCCCTTCGCAATGTGGGTGCAGTCGTATTACGCAAGCAATGATACTGCTCACCCATTGGCAATCAATCCGCTCGGCGGCAACGTCGGCATCGGGAATACGAGTCCGGGGAGCTTGCTGGATGTCAACGGTACAGCCCAGCTTCGTGGGACAAGCGGGGGGACAGGGTTGTATGTCAATTCATCGAGCAACGTGGGCATCGGGACGACGGCACCAGAAAAATTACTTCATCTTTCTGGTGATTCGGGCACAAATGGCGCTACGCCAGTCTCGGCTTATTTGTATTCAACGAGCAATGGCAGTTGGACTGATGATTCAATCTTTGCCCAGTTATTATTTGGCAATGCCGATTTGAACGGAGCTGGGGACGGCGGTATTAAAGCTAAAATCGCGGCTTATGTTGATGATGTTGCCGCTGAGGACACTGGTTTATCATTTTATACCTCGACCAGTGGAACCTCAATTGGCGAGCGGATGCGAATTGATCATGCCGGCAACGTCGGCATCGGGACGACGAGTCCTTCCGCGTTGCTTACTTTAGGATTGCCGACGACTGGATACACGACAAATTTATTGGCAATTGGCCATACGGGTTCGTATCCTGGGGCCATTACAATGGGTAATCCATCTGCGGTAGAAAATAACACTGGTATATATATGAGAACTACTGGTACCGGATTTATTAGTACTTTAACAAATGGCCAATTGCAATTAACTACTGCAGGTGTAGGAACGACAACTAATGGTATCCGGATCAATAGTGCCGGCAACGTCGGCATCGGGAATACTAGTCCGGGTAGTTTGCTGGATGTCGACGGTACAGCCCAGCTTCGCGGGACAAGCGGTGGGACAGGGTTGTATGTCAATTCATCGAGCAACGTCGGCATCGGGACGACGGCGCCTGCGTATACGTTGGATGTGGTGGGAAATATCAAGGCAAGCGGTACCATATACGGGGGTGCAAGCGGGACACAGGTGCCGGTTGGAACGGGGACAGCGAACTACGTTCCGAAGTGGAGCGCGAGCGGCACATTAGGGAATTCGGTGCTGTATGATAACGGCGGCAACGTCGGCATCGGCACGACGGGGCCGACCTACGTTTTGGACGTAAACGGTGCGATTCGTTCAACAACAAGAATATTATCTGGTGCTACAACCGCGAGTGCCTATGTTTCAATTGCAAATATTAGCCGCTGGTGGGATATAGTCAATGACTATTCTGATGGTACTAAATTAAAGATTACTGATGTAAGCGCTGGGGCAACTCGTATAACAATCGATACCTCCGGCAACGTCGGCATCGGGACGACCGAGCCGGTCTACAAATTAGATATTTACGGCGATATGCGATTAGATGCAACAGGAGGCGCGGGTAACTTGTGGTTAACTGATTCTAATGGAAGCAATAAAATTTATAAAAATGGAAATGGAGCGATTGGCACTAATGCAAGGTTTCGAGTTGATGGAGGCAGTGCTTCATGGCCTTCATTGAGCTTCATCAGCGATTCAACTACCGGTTTTTATTTGCCGGCATCAAATAATA
The DNA here is from genome assembly GCA_028687525.1 of Candidatus Omnitrophota bacterium. GTDB lineage: Bacteria > Omnitrophota > Gorgyraeia > Gygaellales > Profunditerraquicolaceae > JAQTZX01. The sequence continues at coordinate 8,631 of JAQTZX010000031.1, read as the reverse complement.
TCGGTTTATCAGTTGCTGGTAGCGAAAAGGTGCGCATTGACAGTTCCGGCAACGTCGGCATCGGGACGACCGCGCCGGGAAACAAATTGAATGTCGCCAGCGCGAATGCCGGAAGTTCGGTGGGCGATTTGAGCTTGATCGGCATTACTAATACCGATACAACGAACAACAACACGATAGGTTTTGGTTTCAGTCAGGCAAATGCGAGCGGCGCGATCCAAACCGTTGCCGGTATTGATTTGGTGGGCGTGAGCCATGCCGATGGAGCGCAAAGCGGCGCGTTGGCATTTGCGACAAGAAACGCGGGGAGCTGGGGCGAGCGGTTGCGGATTGATCCTTCCGGCAACGTCGGCATCGGGACAACGAACCCTTCCGCTGCATTGGACGTAAACTCGAATATTATCCGGGTGCGTACAGCTAAGACTCCTGCTTCTGCCACTGCTGCCGGCAATACCGGAGATATTTGCTGGGACGCTAACTATGTCTATATTTGCGTTGCGACGAATACCTGGAAGAGGGCGGCGTTGTCAGCGTGGTAATTGAGCTTGACCGAAAAGTAATCCTATGAACCTATTTGTTCCGATCATGAGATTTTTACGCTTGTTTAGGCCGAAATATAGCATGAATTCACCCCAAACTCTTAAAATTCCCGGAACTCGTAATATGGCTGTCCCACCCTTACCCAGGGCAGGGCGGTTTGCGAGGATTTAATCAAACGGTATATCCTCGGCCGCCGGAAGATATTTAATCTTTACAAGGCCTGGCGGAAATTCGGGAGTTACGCGTTAAAGCCGAAGTCTTAAGGGCCGGTTAAAATTCTTTGGGATTATTTTCAATCGTGGTAAGATATAGCAAAAGATATCGTTCGGGTATGGGATTTATAGTGGCAATGAGGATTTTTTAAGACAGATTAGCATTACTAAGTGAGGACTTTTTTAGAAAGGATATTTTATGAGGAAAGATATTTTTGTCAAGACTGCGGCGGGCGGGGTTTTAATGATCTGTTTTTTGTTTTATGCGGAAAGGTTATCGGCGGAAGAGAGCGCCTCCGGAATGGCGTCAACCGCGGAAAACAGCTCTGCCGCGGAAGAAACGGCGGCGAATGCTGAACCGGAGGTTCCCGCTTTTCAGCAATGCCTGAATGCGGCCGATGAATTGAGCGCGAAACAGGATTACGACGGAGCTTTGAATAAACTTCAGGAGGCTAAAGCTCTTGATCCCGGCAACGCCGGGGTTATCCGCCGGATAGTGGATTTATATTTCGCCAAAGGGGATGAAGACGGCGCGCGGAACGCTCTTATTGAGATGCTTAAAACCGACGGTTTCCAGGGCATGCGGGAGTGGGCGCATATGAAGTATTATGAGCTTGCCCAGCGGAAGGAAGGAATATCGGAGGCGGTGAAAAAACTGGAGGAAGCCGTCGGCAGTGATACGGGCAATGTTCCCGCCCGGGAAAGTATCGCCGAGGGGTATGTGCGTTTGCGGGACTGGGGTAAGGCCGCTGAAATATACGAGGCCTTGCTTGCGAATAACCCGGGAGACCATGTCATCTTTACCCGGTTTGTCGATCTTACTATGGCTAATCGGGATTATGAAAAGGCCGTAACGCTTCTTGAGGAGAAAGTCAAGGCAAGCCCCACGGATACGGGCGCCTCGGATACGTTGTGCCACGCCTACGTCGGAGCGGGAAAGCAGAAAGAAGCCGTTAATTTGTATGAGCAGAAGATAGCCAATGACCCGGATTCACCCGGGCTTGCGGGCACGTACGCCCAGGCTTTGATGGATTTCGGTATGGATGATGAAGCGTTGGCCCAATACAGGCGGGCTTTTACCCTGGATTCATCCAATTTATTTTTTAAACAGAAAGCGGGGGAGATCCTGCTTCGGCAGGGAAAAACCGCGGAGGCGAAGAGAGAATTTGAAGAGCTTATTGCTCTTGTTCCCGCAAGCCAGCCGTGGTTTGCGGAGACGGCGAAAAGTTATTTAAAATCCATTGAAGAGCCGGAACGACAGAAATAGGATGTATAATAGAGGTATGGAATGGGGTTTTATATTCGCGGAAAAGAGGGGGATCAGCCGGGTTTTTATCGCGGTATTTCTGCTTTTGGGATGGTTATCCCCGCGTTTCCATCCGGCGTCTGCCTCGGTCACGGACAGCTATGTGGAAAATTTTGATGGCCGCAGTGACGGCGCCGGCATAGAGGGTTATGATTATTGGGAGGTCATGCAGGGTAATTCCGGCAACGCGCTGGTGAAATCGGGGAATACGGTTTCCGGCTCCGGTAAGGCGCTGGTTTTGAACAATGCCGTGGTCCCGGCGGTAGTGCGGCGCCCGCGGATATACCCGGGACTTACTCCCACATGGGTCAGTTTCCGGGTAATGGTCCCTACTGCGGCCCAGACTCCCGCGTTTCCATCCGGCGGCATTGCCGCGGTGTGCCTGAATTACAACGGCAGGGTTCTGGCAAGTGACGCGCAGTCCTGGTTGGATACCGGGCAAACATACAAGACCGGGATTTGGTATGATGTGGTCATGAAGCTTGATTTCGAAAATCATACCTATGATCTTTATTTTAACGATGCCCTGATTCCTAATCCGCTGTTCATTCCGGTCAAAAGCGGTTTGGGGTTCATAGACGCTTCCATCAATTCTTTGAACGCGCTGAGTTTTTACGGGGTGTATTCTTCTTCCCGGGAAGGCAGCGTCTATATCGACAATGTTTCCGTGATTTTTATCGACCGTTTGCAGATAATTACCGCGCCGAACAAGATGCGCGCGGGCGATGTTTCCGGGCCTATCACCGTGCATCTGCAGGATGTTCTCTCCGAGCCGCAGGCCGCTCCCGCCGATATATCTCTGGAATTGAGGACCTCTTCCTCTGCGGGCAGGTTTTCGGCTTCACCCGTTCTCTGGCAGGACATCGAATCGGTTATTATCCCTAAAGACGCCCAATCGGCGGTGTTTTATTATAAAGACGGCATTCCGGGGAAGCCCCTGATCACCGTTTCAGAATATCCCGACCGGGGGTATACCGATGCCTCGCAGTCACAGGAGATAACTTCGACGGTTTCGTATTTCGATGTCGCGGTCATGCCGTCCCAGACGGCCGGGGCAAGCTTCGGTATTACCATTACCGCAAAAGACGCGCAGGGGAATACCGACGAGGATTTTTCCGGCTCCGTAAATTTAACCGCCGATTATATTTCGCCGGCTTCGGGCTCGTGCGCTCTTGTCCCGGAGAGCGTGTCGGGATTTAAGTACGGTGTGCTGGAAACCGTTGTTTCATACGCCGACTGCGGCATAATCACCATTACCGCTTCGGACGCCGAAAATCCGCTGAAGTCCGGCGCCAGCACGCAGGTCATGTTTCTGCCGGCAAGTTTCTCGTTGAGCGCGGAAAATAGCAAACAGGTTGTTTCCCGCCCGTTCACGATGAATGTTACCGCGCTGAATGCCGCCGGCGCCGCCGCTGCGAATTACAACGGGAACGTGAAGCTGGTTCCCGTTGCCGTGAGCCCTTCCGCCGTCCCGGGAGCGGCCTTTACGCCCTCGGTGATCGCGGGAACCGGTTTTGAGAAAGGGACCGCCGCGGTCCCCGTTTCGTATAACCGTTACGGCAGGATAAAAATAAAAGCGGAGGATGCATCCGACAATACCAAATATGGAACAAGCGCGGATTTTAATTTCCTGCCCGGAAAGATATCTTTGAGTGTGGTTCCGCCGTCGTCCAGCCGGGTTTTTTTCTATCTCGGTGAACCGGCCGGTTTGAGCGCCGCGGTAGAGGATTATTCGGGGAATCAGGTGGTGAATTATTCCGGGATGGTGGAACTGCTTTCCGATTCCAACCTGGTTTTACCTTTGAATTATACTTTTACCGAAAGCGACGCCGGGAAACACGTCTTTTCGGCGTCGTCCCTGGCAGCCGGCACTTATACGGTAACTATGAAATGCGATGAAGCGGGCCTGACGGTTGAGTCCGGAGATATCGAGGTGAAGAACGCGGTGATAGAGGTTATCGATACAACTTCTTCGGTCGGTTCCGGGCGGGTCATTATTCAGATCGTCGATGAGTCGGGTAATGTGATCACCGGGGAGAACGGTTTGGCGATCAATGTCACGGCGGCCGAGGAAAACGACAATAAGAGCGTAAGCCTGCCTTCGGGGGCGCTTACGTTTACCGGGGGGCGGGTGGTGCTTACGGTTTCCGACGATGAGGCGGAAACCGTCACAATCATTCCTTCTTCGGCATATAAGATCGGCATAAAGAAAGGTTCGATTACGTTCAACAGGACGGGCAAAAATGGTATCAGTACCAAGATGTGGAGGGAATTAAAGAAAAAACGATAGCAGTCTGCTGAAAAAGCCTGCCCGGCGGCAGGCCCCATCTGCGTCGTTGCGCGCGCCTCGCATCTGAGACTTTTTGAGCAGACTGTCTAAACAGGATTTTTCGGCAAATTGTTAAAGGAGGCGGTGTATGCCGGAAATGCGCATAGGAGAATTGCTGGTCAGCAAGAAAATACTTACCGGTGAACAATTGGATGAGGCGTTGGCAGATCGTTCCCTGTCCGGCCGGTCCTTGAGCGAAATAGTTGCCGGTAAAGGCTGGGCCAGCGAAGAACAGGCGGCCAAGTGTTTGAGCGAGCAGGCGGGGTTGGCATTTTTGGACTTGGCGCATTATACCCCGGAGCCGGGGATTGTACAGACTTTGCCTCTTGCCGCGGCCCGGAAATTCCGGGCCATGCCTCTTTTTAAGACGGGAGATCTTGTTACCGTTGCCATGGCCGATCCTCTTGACGGAACGGCCGTGGAGGAAATCCGGAAAATACTCGGAGGCAGGATACGGCCTGTTTTTTCCGCGCCGTCCCTGTTGAAAAAGCGGATGGAAGAAGAATACGGCGGTGCAGGGGTGCAGGAAAGCGCGGCAGCCGCCGTTGAACCGGAAAGCCGGGGGATATCCGCGGGCGGTGAGGCCGATGCGGTCAGTATCGTGCCGGTGGTTAAGATTGTGGATGGTTTGTTCTCGCGGGCCATAGAGATGGGGGCCAGCGATATCCATCTTGAGCCGCAGGGGGAGAGTTTTTACTGCCGTTTCCGGGTCGACGGCGTTTTGCGCGATTTGCCGAAGATCCCCAAACAATACGAGGCGGAGGTGATCTCGCGCATAAAGATTCTTGCCAATATGGATATTGCCGAGAAACGCCTGCCGCAGGACGGCCGTATACAGATCCGGGCGGAAAACAAAAACGTCGATTTGAGGATTTCCACGTTTCCGACTATCGGCGGGGAAAATGTCGTGATCAGGATCCTGAACAAAAGCCGGTCTCTTCTGGATTTGAAGGACCTGGGGTTCGAGAGCGGGATCCTTAAGGTTTTCGAACGTATTATTTTGAAGCCGTACGGGATTATTCTGGTTACCGGGCCTACCGGCTCGGGCAAAAGCACTACTTTATATTCCGTCCTGAATAAGATCAACTCGATCGAAAAAAATATCGTTACTATGGAGGATCCGATTGAATACGAGATTGAGCGGGTCCGTCAGTCCCAGGTTAACATCAAGGCCGGGCTTACTTTTGCTTCGGGTCTGCGTTCGATTCTCCGGCAGGACCCGGATATAATCATGATCGGGGAGATTCGCGACCGGGAAACCGCCGAAATCGCGATACACGCCGCGTTGACCGGTCATCTGGTTTTTTCCACTCTGCACACCAATGACGCCGTATCGGCGGCGACCCGTTTGATGGATATGGGGATAGAATCTTTTCTGCTGGTGTCTTCTTTAGCCTGTGTTGTTGCCCAGCGTTTGGTCAGGATCCTCTGCCCCCGCTGTAAAGAGGCGTATCATCCGGATGAGGAATTGCTGAAAGATCTGAAACTTCCGGACGGGAATACGCGCAGGTTCTACCGTGAGAAAGGGTGCAGGGAATGCCGTAATTCCGGATATACCGGAAGGATCGGGATTTTCGAAATGCTTATCCCGGATGATGAGATCAGGAATATGATTATCCGTAAGGTTCCGTCGGCCGAGATCAGGAACTGTGCGTCCGGCAAGGGGATGAAGTCTCTTTACGAGGACGGCATCAACAAACTGGCGGCCGGAATAACCAGCTATTCCGAAGTCCTGCGGGTTACTCACGAAGAATAAAAAAAAGGGGACGGTTCTATTTTTCGAGATCCCGGAAGGCGATACCCCAAAAAATAGAACCGTCCCCTTTTTTTAGTAGTATATTATGAATAACATATCATTCAACGATCGGCAGATACTGCGTATTCTATCTCGATACGGCGATTCCCGTAAGTTGAGGGTGTTGTATGTTTCTTGTTACGGAGCCCCGGATTATGTCAGGACGGAATCGATTATTTCGATCCTGAAACGGAATAGTATTCAGTTCCGTTTTGTCTCGGGCGGTACAACGAAGTTCAGGCATGTGATTATGCTGGCGCGCATGCTGTTTTCCCTGGGGAGTTCCGATGTCGTGCTGATTGCGTTTCGCGGACACGAGATAGTGCCTTTTTGCAGGTTGTTTACCCGTAAGCCGATCGTGTTCGATGTTTTTGTTTCGATGTATGATACGGTTTGTTTTGACCGGAAGATAGTCCCGCCGCAATCTTGGGCCGGACGGATGCTGAAATGGTATGATACTTTCTTGTGCCGTTTGGCAGATGAGGTTCTGGTTGATACCCGGGCGCATGCGGATTATTTTAAAGAAGAGTTTGGTACCGGGAATGTCAGCTATTTGTATTTGGAGTGCCCGGAAATGTTCAGACCGATGCCTTCAGTGAAATCTCGGGAACAGTTTGTGGTTTTCTGGTATGGGAATTGTTGGCCTTTGCAGGGTGTGGACGTGATTCTCCGGGCGGCGGAGATCCTTAAAAACGAGCCGGACATCGTGTTTCGCCTTGTCGGGCCAGTGAGGAAGAAATACACAAAGCTGATTTCCGTCATTGATTGCCGGAGTGTGGAGTTTGTGGAATATGTACAGTACGCGTCTTTACCCGGGGAAATCGCTAAAGCCGATGTATGCCTGGGAGGGCATTTTTCAGCAATCCCGAAGGCCCGGCGGGTAATCGCGGGAAAAACGTTTCAGTTTATAGCTTGCGGTAAGAAAACGATTGTGGGAGAGAATCCGGCGAACAGGGAGTTGTTTTCGGACATGCCGGGAGTTTATTTCACTGCCATGAATTCCGCCGAAGAGTTGGCAGGGACGATTCTGAATATCAAGAAGGAGGTTCTCGTGCAAAAATCCAATTTTGACCCCAACAATTTTTCTTATTGGGAGACTAAAGCCGATGATTTTGCGCGTATTATCGCATTGATGGAAAATAACAGAGAATCTTTCAGAGAGCCGAAAGGGAATTTAAACACGGGGTTTTTAGAATCACTCATTTTTCTTTACGGTATATATATAGAATTGTTGTTGAAAACAGCATATCTTAAGCGAGGAAAAAAATTTTATCCCGATGGAGGGGAGTTAGAGCTTCCCCAAGGAGTGAATAACGGGCATGATTTAAAGGGATGGATAACATTTCTTAAGATCAATCTTTCCCCGGAAGGGGATGTCGGTGCGGATCAATTAGAAAAGAAAGTGGTATCTCTGCTTCAAGATTTTATAGTGGATTACGGCAAGTATCCTTTTAAAAAAGATTTAAATAAGGAAGGTTTTCTGCTTTATGACGAGAGTGATTTAGAGGATATCGGGAAGCTGGTCGGGATTATTAAATCGGCTGGAGATTCTTAAGGAATCGGAACCGACCGGGTTCAAAAAATCGACTTCAGAGCTTAAAGAAGCGGTGGTTTCCATTGCCGCTCTGCTGAATAAACATGGCCGGGCAAAGGTGTATTTGGGGATTTCCGACGATGGTGTGGTTGTTGGCCCGCTGGCAGGCGGAGGAGTATATCCGGGAACATGTCCGGTGGCGCGTCGATCTGTCGAAAAGCCGCAGGAGAGAAATCACGGTAAGGGCGTTTTCCGAAGCCGTCGGAAACTCTCTTTGCCACAGGGATTATACCGATCCCAAGGGGAACGAGGCCGCGATTTTTAAAGACAGGGTTGAGATTTATAACCCCGGCACATTTCCGGTTGAATTGTCGCCGGATGATTTTATCAAAGGGGAAGGATGTTCCATTCTTCGTAATCCGTTGATTGCCGAAACGATGTACATGTCGGCCGACATCGAAAAATAGGCGAGCGGGCTCAAGAGAATTCACGATGAATGTGCGGCCGCGGGTGTGAAGGTCGAATTCAGGTGTGTTAAAACGGGATTCGTTGTTTCTTTCCGCCGCCCTGCATGGGAAGGCGGCGAAGGATTAGAAGCCGCTGGTTGGAAAAGTAAGAGGAAAATTATTGAGATAATCGTTCGGGACCCGGTAACCATCCTGGAAATATCGGTTTCTCTGGGGATGAGTGTTTCAGGCGTCGAAAAGATACTCCGGTCGTTGAAAAAGGAAAAACGATTGCGGCGTATCGGGCCGGATAAGGGTGTATATTGGGAGGTTCCCGGCAAAATAGAAAAACGTGGTTAAGAAGATCGATGAAAACGCTGAACATTTGTTTTTTTACCCAGCAATACGGATGCCTTTGGAGCGGGGTGGGGACATATGCGACCAACCTGATAAACGCCCTGGCTGTACG
>JAQTZX010000030.1 GCA_028687525.1 Candidatus Omnitrophota bacterium | reverse complement strand
GCAAATGCCTCTAAAATACATCGGGGGTTATTTTCATAACATTCGGACGGAAGTACGACAAACATGGCCTTTTCCACTTCCTGCCTTAGTTCATACCCGCTTTTATATCCGGGCAGAAAGATGTTTTTGATATTTTCATTTTTTATTTTTTCTTCAAGAAACGGTTTCAGGGGGCCGCCGCCGATAATATTCAATGAGATTCCGGTTAGTCCTTTGACCGCATCCATCAAGGTTGTCAGTCCTTTTTCCGGAGACAATCTTCCAAGATAAACGATAGTTTTTCCGTCTCCTCCGTATAAAGGCTTGAGCGCGCCTGTTTCCACAAAATTCGGAAGATGTACTATTCTGCCGGGGAATCCCATTTCTTCCAGCTTATTTTTTAAGAAAAGGCTGGGAGAAATAAAAACGTTAACCAGGTCATATATCCGCATTATCTTATGATGCAGGAACATTTCCGCGGTTAAAAGGAGGCTTCTATTCCGGGAATCATTAACGCAGGCTTTCAGGAAACAATGCTGGTATGCCCCTCCTTTGCAGGCTTCGCATGGTTTGCCGTTGTAAAGCATGGAGTAAGCCGGACAAACCATTTTATAGTCATGCAGGGTCATTACTACCGGGACACTGCGGTGCCGGAGACTGTGCAGTATGGAAGGTGAAAGCTGATGATAAATATTATGCAGATGGGCTATGTCAGGCTGGTGCCTGGAAAGAAGCATATCCATGTTGCGCCGGGCTTCCGGTGAATAGATGATGTTTACTGCATTCATAATACATCTGCCCGGAGTATTGTTCTCGTACGAGGACTGGGAAACGAAATACTGGTCAAAAGGACAGGAGAAGTTTTTCGGGTGTTTCATGGAGAAAAAAAGCACCGTGTGACCGTTTTTCTCAAGCAAAGCGGATGTGTCAAAAAATACCCGGTCCGCCCCGCCGCTTAAATAGAAAAATTTATGCACCTGCAATATTTTCATGATTGCTTCCGATCAGGTAACCTGCCGTTATCAGGAAATATATCATTACTACCGTGCTTCTTGCCAGGTTGTCCGCAAAGCTCATAAGCAAAAGACTGACAATAAGGCATATTCCGGCCTTATAGCTGTTTATTGCTTCCGTGGAATGTGCCCCCAGCATTCTTTTTATTGCGGTGAACAGGATGAACATAAAAAACAGGATATATGCCCCGAGTCCGGCGAAACCGGTTTCATACACGATACGGATGTAATCGTTATGGGCCATGATCGCGAATTTTTTTTCATACATGCCGATGCCGTGTCCGAAGGCCGGGTGTTCATTAATTGATTGAGCGGTCATCTCCCATTGTTGCAGCCGCCATTGCCATGAATTTATCCGGTCCGAAGAAGGTTCTTTTAAATCGGCAAAACGTTTTTGCGCGATGGGAAAAATCAGCGTTGCCGCAAGCATGCCGATCATGATAAAACGCAGTTTCATTACCGGTTTTGTTTTTATTAACAGGTAGATCATGAATGTGGAGCTTAAGCCTATCCAGGCTCCCCGGGTAAAAGTAAACATCAATTCCGTGATTGCGATTACCGCCGTAAAATATAACACCAGCTTCAACAGAAGGCGCTCTTTGAAAGTGGTAAGCTGATACATAACCACGGTAATGATCAATACCAGGTATTGCGCCAGGACATTGGGATGTAGAAAAGTTCCGAATATCCGGTTAAAATCCGAATCCGCCAGCCCGGTTTTAAAAATCGCCTGCTGTAACCCGAAGGCCAGCGGCAGTACCGCCGATGCCGTGATATACAGGAAAAACCGTCTTTCCTTATCTTTAAAATAAACAACCGCGTAATTCACGGCCGTAAGTATGGATATCATCCGGATGAAATCGCTGAAAGACGCCATGGCGTCTCCGGTATTCAGGAATGAACATAACGAGATAAATGTGAACAGTGAAAAAAGGATATTGAAAACCACGAGGAACCGGTTTTGTCCTATGCCCGATAGTTTTTTCCTGTTTAAAAGCATCATGCCGCAGATAAGTATGAATAAAAGCGTGGCCAGGGAAGCAAGATTGAGTTCCCCGCTTATTTTAGCCAATCCGGCAAGATCCAGAGCCGGCCTGCCGATGATGAAAAACACGAAATACAGTCCCGGCATGGCCACTACCAGGGGGATAAGGGGTATGATCAGTGCAGCGCCGATGCTTAAGGCGTTGATCCGCGTCAATACCAGCGCGACAGTTAACGACAAAGCTGAAAGCAAGATTACGTTTATCATTTTCTTATTAATGAACCTTTTATGTACCCCGCCATACTGCTTATATCGAGAGTTACCATGATGGCAATGACCATAAAATAAGCGAATGGATTCTGCCGGGCCGTGTTTGCGAATTCTTCCCGGTTTTTCAGGCATATACTGATACTGATGATAATCAATCCGGTAATCAATATCCCATAAAAAAAATGGTGACGGTATCCCCCTGCCAGAAGGAATACGCCGACTGTGTAACGAAGAAACCGTTTAGCGTAATTTTCACCGTGCATTCCGATACGGGCGTCGCATTCCGAATATTTATATCCCATCATGAACGCCTCTTTAAAATTCGAACGCGGCTTCCAATAGGCTATTGCCTCCGGCACAACCGCGGATTTGAAATTTCCGCGTTTGATCTCCCGGAAGAACAAAAGATCTTCGGCGGCGCGCAGATCTTCCCGGATGCCCCCGGTTCTCTCCCACACTTCCTTTTTTATAAGCAGCGATCCCATATAGGGGTAATAAAGCATCTTTCCGTTATGTTTTTTTCCCGGCGGACGATATACCACAAGAAAGCATTTTTCAAAAATGGTTTTGGCGCAGTATCCCTGTACGCCGTAAACCACCTGCGTATCCGGTGATTTTTTCATCGGTTCAAGCAATGATTCAAGCCAGTTGCCGGATAGTATTGTCCCCGCATCAGCCAGCGCGATGACATTGAAGCTGGCGCGGGCAATAGCCGCGTTCCGGCCTTTCCCGGGAAGAGCCTCTTTTTCCCGGATGATCCGGATAGGTTCTCCTTCCTCAATGAAACGGTTGATCAATTCAACCGTTTTATCCGTCGAGCCTCCGTCGGTAATGACGATCTCATCGGGCGCGCGTGTCTGTTCCAGGAGCGAACGCAGGACTTCGACAATCGACTTTTCTTCGTTTTTAACCGGCATTACCACTGAAACTTTCATTTTTTATAAGCGTTGATGAGGCGGCGGCAGCCAGCCCCAGCCCGCATAAGGAGGTCAGGCATATCGCTGAAGCCGCGCCTGTCGGGCCCATCCGCGGGACTAATAATAAAAGGGCGGCGGAAACGACGCATAATTTTGCCAGCCCGAAGTAAAAAATCATTTTTGTTTTCCCGGAAGCGAAAAACAGGAATGAGAACGGAGTATAAAAAAGTATAAAAACAGCATCCAGCAGTAAGAGCCGCGCCGCGGGTATGGCGGGCATGTAATGCCGGCCGAAAAACATGCGTATGAACGCCGGGACAGCAATTATGAGAAGCACGATGCCTCCTGCCAGCGCGCTGTTCAATAACAGCGATTCTCTAAGATATGCGGACAGCTGTTTTTTTGATTTCAGGGACGCGCATCCTTTGGGCATGAAAAGGGTCGTGGAAGCGGTTGTAAGAATACCCGCGAACATGGCAGTACGCACTGCCGCGGAATATATACCCACCTGGTCGTAAGACGCGGTCCGGGCGAGGAACAGGATATCCAGCCTCTGGATTAAATTGTAGATGATACTTTCTGCCAGAAGCCACTTGCCGAAATGTACCATATTTCTGATCAGTAACGGTTCCGGAAAGAAAATCGGTTTGGTCTTTCGCCATAAATACCATATTCCCAACCCTCCCATGAGCGCGGCCAGCATTGTGTTCAAAAGAGTGATTTCAAAAGGAGTCAGGTTTAATTTAAACAATACTCCTGCTCCGATAAACAGGAAAAACACCGTATAGAAAATATTGATAAATACGGAATAGATATTGAAACGTTCCTTAGCAAGCAAAATACCTCCTAAAGTGGTGAACACACTCAAGAATGCCCCGGAAATGACCGCGGAACTTACGTAAAAGGCCAACTCGGGCTTTTTAAAGACAAATGTCGATACCGCATAACCCGTTGGAAATGCCGAGCATACCATGACAAAAAAAAGCAAAAGTTTCATGAAGAATATCGCGCGCAGATAGTCGGTTTGTTTCTCCTGGTGCCCTGCCTTGGCATAGCGGATATATATCCCGTCGAATACTCCAAGCAGCTGCCATGAGAGCATCATAAGGGTGAAAAATACCGAGTATATCCCGAAGCCGGTCGTGCCCAGAGCCCGCGCTAACAAAAGTGAAGTAATGAATGAAAGCCCTCTCCCGAATCCAGTCCCGAAAATAACCGATATATAATCCCGGATAAGTTTACCCCTGCGGAGAAATCCCGGGGTGTTCCTTTTGATGACCGGCACCGTGTTTGTTTCCCTCCTCCCTTGTTTTGTTATATTAAACCTGATCATTCCCAATATCCGGAAATGCCTGACATACTTCTCTTTTTTGAACCCCAGTTTTTCAAATACACGCACGGAAGCGTGGTTCCATCCCGGGATGTGACAGCCGAGTTTACTCACACCTTTCGTTTTCAACTCCTCCGTTAGTTCGCGTATCAGATATGCGGCTATACCTTTGTTACGGAATTCCGGCTTAACATACAGGTCATAGATAAATCCCGTCCCTTTAGGCAGAGAAATTTCCCCGCGGTAGTCTCTTATATATATTTTTTCCGTCCCGGCTTTGGCATAGCCGATTATTTCTCCATGGTATTTTACGCTGGGAAAATAATGTTTTCTCCGGCGGGCAGCTTCTATCTCGCTTTCATCGTACATCCATGTTTCTTTCTGTTTTTTAAGCCATGCAATCGTTTCTTCTCCGGATAAAAAGTCTGCCGTCAGATTCATTCCAACCGGTACTTCCGTGAATTTTCCGTTCAGATCTTTCCCGAACCAGTAAGCGCTATTGGTTTCAAATACCGGCCGGATTATCTTTCCGATAACCCGTTTTACGGCTGTCCATATCCCGAATTCTTCCCGGATATTCTTTAATTTTCTGATCATAGATATATCAGTCATCATCCCGTGCCGTCTCTTATCGCCTGCCAGGACTTCCCCAAAGCCTGTCCCGCTGACGCATTCCTTTCTACCGCTAAAATACAATGCCTGCACATCCCGGTTCTCCCCGCATGTTTCCTGAAAATTTTATATTTTTCGTTTTTCCATATGGACTCGAATTTATCCTGCCGGATGTTGCCCGCATGATAATTATGATAAAACAAACAAGGCAATATATTTCCGTATGGGTCGACCGTAATATAATACCTGCAGATATAACATTTGCTGAATGTGAATATACCTTTTGTCATGTCCTCCGGGCTGAGAATGTCGATATTACGCGTGAATAGTTTCATCCGGCTGTTTCGGAAATGTTTTTTCATTTCTTTAACGGTTTTTTTTAATTCCCGCGCCTCTTTAATGTCCAACAACAGGGAACTATTCTGCCGCACATAATATGGCGTGGGCGTTATGCCGTTTATCCCGGATCCGGCCAAGGTTTCCTCCGGGAATTCCCCCACATATTCAAAGGCGGCGATATCCGCCCCCAGCCTGTCCGCGTAATCCGCTATTTCCGCGACTTCTCCCGCATTCAGTTTAGAAACCGTGCAGTTAGCCACAATCAGCGGGAGTTTCCGGGAATTCCTGTGCCGGAGAAGATATTCGATGCCGCGGGTTACTTTTTCAAACGACTCCGGTATTCCCCTTATTCCCTCATGCGTTTTTCCTATCCCATCCACGGAAACCGTAACCGTGGTGATCCCGGCTTCTATCAGTTCCCGGGCGGTATTTTCATCCAGCAGGTTGGCGTTGGTCACCAGGTCCACTTCCGGGATTCCTTTTTTTCGGCAAAAACGTATGAGCGGAATGAGCGTTTCCTTGCGCAATAAGACGTCGCCGCCGAACATTTCGATATTCCGGAGCTTATACGGCACTGAATCTATGAACTCCAGCCAATCCTCAAGAGTAAGTTCCTGTCCGGTTATCCGCCTTTTCCACATCGAACAGGCCGCGCATCGCGAAGTACACCGATATGTCAAAAATAAAATAAGATTCGCCGGCCTCTCCCGGTAATACCCGGCTTCTCTCGCCAGCAGATATTCCGCCCGTCTTAGCACTCTGCTAATAAGCTTCATATTCTATCCAGCCATTTTCTTTTTAATATCTTCAAAACCCTGAATTGCTTCAAAAACCGCTTCATCCAGTACCCGCATACATAATCAATAAAATACAGCAAGGCTCCGTACCGGTTTTTTCCGTAGACAACAAATATCGAGTGTCTGCGTACCGTGGAAGTCCAGTTCAGCTTGTAATCTTCGGCATGCCCGCACAGGTCGTATTCTTTCAGCCCGCTTTCAAAGTAGCTTTTGATTATGACAGCGTTGAGCGCCGCTCCGGGAGAAACCCGTTTGAATTTTTCATTGAAATCCGCCCGCAGGGCGTGGGCTTTGTTCTTGTAGATGAGATGATATTCATATGCCACCGGTTCGCCACGGATCTTCAGCATCCATATCTTAAGCCAGTTTTTTTTACAGGCAAGAGTGCAAAGGCTTTCAAAAAAATGTCTGTTCTCGGATGTGTACGCTATAGATTTTTTATACCGGGTTTTCCAGCTGGTTTTCGAAATGGTAATAACGGTATTAAGAATATCCCTGCTGTGATTCAAATCGGAGACCTGCTGAATACTGAACGTGCCTTTCCGGTTCAGTCTATTCAGAAGATTACGCAGGTTCTTCCGGAGTTTCCTGGAGCGGTTTGATACAAATCGCGTCCAGTCGGAATCTATGGATATATACGGTGAATGCAGCCAGTCTTTTACGCAAAAACGCATCTTTTTTTTACGTAATATTTTTTTCAGCGCTTTGTGGTTTGCGGAATCTTCGGCCATGCTTTGAAATTCCATAATATCCCAGCCCTGTTTCTGCTCGTTTAAACAATCGAGTATTTTGGTAATTGCGTTATCAGAGTCTCCGGAAAAAATGAAACCGCATTCCGCGGCATTATCATTGTACATGAAGGATATTTTTTTTACCGGAAGCATCGCGCAGGTGCTTTTGTATTTCATCAAGGGCGCGATCCCGATGAGCTTTCCGGAGGTATCTTTTAGAAGCAGGATAAAAATGTGTTTTTTATTCCCGAAAGCTTCCCACCATGCTTTGAACCATTCAAACGTAAAAAACACGCTTTCATTCCCGTTTTCCTCCAGGAGCGCGTTCCAGTTTTTTTCAAGCCCCATAAATTCCGCATGAGTCGTTATAATCTGGGTTTCCATTATTATTACAGCCGGCGTTAAACACCGGCTGCCGTGGGATATTGATGCAAGGTCGAGATGACGCCGGATTTTAAACGTCGTCTACGTTCTTTTATACAGCACCTTGGGGATCGGATATGTCCTGTTGTTGTATACCACTCCGATTATATTCGTCCCGTTCTGCTGTAACGGCTCAATAAGCGCTTTAAAAACTTCTTTCCGGGTTATCCCTTCTCCGGCCATAAGGATTATCCCGCGGGTGAAGGAGGCAAGTGCTCGTGTTTCCTTAAGTTTTTTCAAGTCGGGGAAGTAGATAAACACATGATCGAATTTTTTCTCCGTGTTTTTGATGAGCTCCGACATTTGAGGAGAATCAATAAGTTCTCCTGTGTCGACTGCGCGTCCTCCCGCGGGAAGCAGGGAGAAATTCGGTTGTATCTTTCTCATCGCGTTATCCAGGGGCGCGTTTCCGCTTAGAGCTTCGGTCAATCCGGGTGACGCGCTAAGTGCGAATACTTTATGCAGGGACGCCGCGTTATTCAGTCCGGCGTCGATAAGCAGGATGTTCGCGTTCTTTCCGGCGGCAAGATATGCCAGATTAGCGGTAACTGCGGAATTCTCTCCCGAAGCGGGTACCGGGGCTATGACCGCGGACTTGATATCTTTTTCTTTCAGAATATGGCCGATGTGTGAGGCTACCGTACGGCAGGCCTGTTGATACGGATTTTCCGGTCTGGATTTTTTTCCGAAAAGCACATTTCTGATCAGTCTGTTCACCGTGTATATCACGGCTTTATCCAGGAAGATAACCGCGATGGCCAGTGTTATGATAATAATGAAAGGAAATAAAGTTTTACTTTTCGTCCACGCAGGATTGAAGAACATAACCAGGGGATTGGCGATGTCGTTTGAGAGGACGTTTACCAATACCCGTGCCAGTATGAATACGGCAACCGTTCCCAGCAGAGTGTGGATCAGAGAATGAAAACCTATAAGTATTTTCGCTGATATTGGTGCGCGAGGTGCCGGGATATCTCCCAGGAATACGACGGTTTTGCCCAGTTCCTCCTTTATCTCAAACGGAGACTTGAAGGTGGTATCCATATATTCACAGCTGAAAGCAAGGGTTATTCCCAGGAAAATGCTGACAAAAAAAGCAAAAATGAAAACCAGTTTTGTATGCTCCTTTACCGGCTCGATAGGAACAACCGCCTGTTCGATTATTTTGACGCTTGCGGGCCCCAGAGCCTCGATATTGGATATTTTTTCGATGGTGAGATTATCTTCCAGCTTCCGAAGGTTGTCTTTTAACTGCAGAACGAAGAGATGTTTGTCTCCGTACCTCTGCTGGAGCTCCGCCAATTGCTGTTCAAGGTCGAAGATACAATAAGAACGGCTGATGGTGTTAGCCAGCCGCGCCGACTGCTTGGCGTCATAATCGGTGACGGTAATGGTAAACAAGTCGGTGTCCTTAATCGGGTCGATCCGAATCTTCTTCTTGAGTTCCAACGCTGTCATTTGGAAAAGGAATTCGTTTTTTTCTTTTTCGGACATTTTTCCCGATTTTACGGCTATTTTCTTATTCTTCCAATCAATCAGCAGAGCGTGTAAAGGCGAGGACATTTTTTTCTCGTAGTCGAGAGGTATTTCATTTAGTTTTAATACTTTAACCACTCGTTCAATGACCGGGTTTGATTTTACCAGTTCGCTTTGTGTCAAAGTTGTTTCCATGGAGCGCGTATCGGTTATATTTTTGTAATACGGCGACTCGATATTTTTCTTGGCTGAAATAAGCATCTTTACTTTTGCTTCGTAAATTTCAGGGGATTGAAGTTGTGTAACGATGGATAGGACGGACATGACAATACAGACCGCGGAGAGAATGACAAATTTTCTCTTGAAGATGACTTTCAACAGGTCCCGCGCCGTAGTCCGGTTTTCGTTAAGTCTGGGTTCCATTAGAATAGGCCCTCCATTACCACTACCGTATCTCCCGGCTGAAGCATAATATCCGACTCCGCGCTGCCATCCATGATATCCTTGATATTAACCCGGTATGTATCATACCCGCCGGCCGGAAGCGGCCGGAGTATTTTTACCTTTCCGGATGAGCCGAATTTACTTAAACCTCCGGCAATAGCTATAGCTTTGAGCACGGTAATATTGTCTTCCATATAATAAACCCCGGGACGGTTTACTTCCCCGTACACGAAAAATTTACCCTCGGATATGAGCACGGTATCTCCCGGCTGCAAAGGCATGTCTTTTTCCGGGGCGTTTTGCATGATCTGCTTTATGTTAACCTCTATTGTTTCCTGTCCCTCCTGGTCTTTCTTCTGCCGCATTACCTTGACACGGCTTGAGGAAGCGTTTTTGCTGAAACCGCCGGCAAGCGAAATGGCTTTAAGCACGGTCATATCGTCTTCCATGGAGTAAACCCCGGGTTTAGCAACTTCCCCATACACAAAAACTTTGCCTTCGGAAACAATAACCGTGTCTCCTGCAAGCAGTGTTATATCCGTTCCCGGGCTTCCCTTTAATGCCGCTTTAATATCGACAGCTATAGTTTCCTGCCCTTCGTTTTGCTCATTCCGGCGCAAGAGCTTTACTTTGCTGTTGGAGGCGTTCTTGCTGAAACCGCCGGCCAGCGATACCGCCTTGAGCACGCTGATCTGATCTTCCATGGAATATACCCCCGGCTTATTAACGTCTCCATACACAAAGAATTTTCCCTCGGATACGATTATTGTATCTCCGGGATTTAGGAGAATATCGGCCCTGGCGTTGCCTTTCATAACCGCCTTGATATCTACGTCTGTTTTTTCATATCCGGCTTCGTCTTGCCGGGGCCGTAAAACCTCGACTTTGCTGGAAGGGCTGTTTTTGCTGAAGCCTCCGGCGATAGATATCGCTTTTAATACCGAGGTATTTTGTTCCATGGAGTATGCCCCGGGTTTGTTAACGTCGCCGTACACGAAAAATTTCCTGCTTCGTGACTCTTTGAGGATTACCGATATGAGCGGATATTTCATATATCCGTCGGAGAGCTTGGCTTGTATTTCCTCCTGGATCTGATTTAAGGACATTTTTTTTACCTGCACGTTGCCGATATAGGGGAAAGTTATCGCCCCGTCGGGAGAAACCGTGGCCGTAACGGTAAGTTTCTCCGGCTGGAGCACGTTTATTTCCAGGATATCATCCGCCCCCACCGTATACTCCTGCATATCTTCGGAGCTCTGCGCCCATCCTTCCGGAGCATAAGCCAATAGTCCACAGACGATTAAAATTATTACCGGCAGTTTTTTCATCTTTTCCTTACGGGTTGATCTAAAATTCCAGTCTTACTC
>JAQTZX010000029.1 GCA_028687525.1 Candidatus Omnitrophota bacterium | reverse complement strand
CACCATGATATCCTTATTATTCGCGCCGATGGCTTTGCGCAAACCGATCTCCCGGGTGCGCTCGGATACCGATACCAGCATGATATTCATAATGCCTATACCCCCGACTAAAAGAGAAATAGCCGCGATCGCGCCCAACAACAGAGACATGGTCCGGGTAGTCGACTCCAGCGTGCTTTTTATATCGGACATATTGCGGATCCGGAACGATTCTTCCCCGTCCCTGGTATTGGCCAAACGGTGTTGTTTTACGATAAGCGCATATACTTCCTGCTGCGCCGTCTCGACCAACTCCGGACTGCCGGCTTCCACATTTATGGAATCGACGTATTCTTTCCCAAAGACCCTGAACATAGCGGTGGTAATGGGAATGACCGCCGTATCATCCCGGTCATGAAAAGTATCCGCCCCTTTTACAGGCAATATACCGATCACCCTGAAATTGACCAAATTCAACTTTATGGTCTCGCCGATCGGATTGGCGTCCCCGAAAAGATTTTTCACTACCGTCGCTCCCAACAAAACAACCTTGGCCCGGTTTTTAACTTCTTCTTCGCTGAAGAACCGTCCCACTACCGGCTGCGAAGCGCGCATTTCGGCGTAATCCACGTCCGTACCCTCTACCTGGGTATTCCAGTTTTGATTCCCATAAACCATCTGCGCCCTGCCCGTTACCGAAGGAGCCACCCTTTTCACGCTGCCGGTCAATTTCGCGATAGCGGCGGCATCCTGCAGGGTAAAACGCGTCACCGTGCCGGACTGCATCGATACTCCATGCAGCCTTGATGAACCGGGCCTGACCACCAGGAGATTGGAACCTAAAGAAGCCAGCTGCTGCTCGATGGAAACCTTGGCGCCCTGTCCCAACGCCAGCATGGCGATGACTGCGGCCACCCCGATCAATATACCCAGAATGGATAAAAAAGACCGCATTTTATGCGACACCATCGCCCCGGCGGCCTGGCGCAAATAATCAAAAAACTTGGTTTCCCGCGCCATGCGTTCGGATCTGGACAAAACCACCTCCACTATCTTATCCGCCCGGTTTTCCTCCGAAGGATTTCCCGGAACATCCCCCTTCTCATCGGAAATGATCCTGCCGTCACGCATAGTGATAACCCTCCGGGCGTGCGCCGCAACTTCTTTTTCATGGGTAACCATGATTATAGTCTTGCCCGTATTGTTCAAGTCTTTCAGGATGGCGATTATTTCTTCCTTGCTTTTGGAATCGAGGTTACCGGTAGGTTCATCGGCCATAAGGATAAGCGGATCATTGACCAGGGAGCGCGCGATGGCCACGCGCTGCTGCTGCCCGCCGGAAAGCTCGTTCGGCCGGTGGTTGGTCCTGTCCTCAAGGCCGACTTCCATGATCCTCTGACGGGCTTTCTCTTTTAAATGGCGTTTTCCGGCATAGATCAAAGGCAAAGAAGCATTCTCCAACGCGGTCATCCGGGGAAGTAAATGAAATTGCTGAAAAACAAATCCCACCAGGCGATTGCGCACTGCGGATACTTCTTCGTCGGAAAGCTCATGTATCTTTTTACCGCCCAGATAGTATTCCCCGGAATCCGGCCTGTCCAACAGCCCCAGCAAATGCATGAGCGTGGATTTTCCCGAACCGGAAGCACCCATAATCGCCACGAATTCTCCGGGGGCAACGGTCAAAGAAACATCCTGCAAAGCATTTACCGCAACCGCGCCCATATGATAGATTTTGGATACGTTTTTCAGTTCGAGCATACTCTTTAGCGGCCCGGCATAAAAGGATTCTTTCCTATATTATTCCTGGGAAGGCTGTATTTTTTTGATTTAAGCATTATCTTATCGCCGGCGGTAACGCCTGAAATGACCTCGATATTCTTATCGTCGGTTATACCCAGCGTAACCGGGGTCTTCAACAGTTCCTGACCAGTTCCCCGGGATACCAAAACATACCGGTCTCCGTTGTCTTTATAAACCGCCTCAGCGGGAATAACCAGGATATTCTCCTTGTCCTGCTCTATAAAATCCACGGTCGCGTTCATGCCGGACCGGAAAAACGCGGGCACTTCCGCGGGAACCAGATCGACCTTGTAAATAGTCACATTATTAACCGTCTCTGATTCGTAATAAATATGTTCAACCACAGCCTTTATCTTTGTATCGGTATAGGCGTCAAGGGTGATAACCGCCTTCATATCGAGTTTGATCTTTCCGATATCGGTTTCATCAACCTGCGCGCGCACGATAAGCCGGTCCGACAATACCACGACCGCCTCCGTGGTCGTAACGGTCTGTCCGGGCTGAATAGTTCCCACGATAACCTCTCCGTCTATCGGCGCCGGCAGAGGAATAGGCTTATACGCCTCTTCCCAATGCTTCAATGCCTCTTCCCCCTTCCCCCTGGCCGCGTCTATCAACGCCGCCCTGTCCGTGGAACTCATCCAGGCCAGAACCTGCCCGATCTTGACTTCATCCCCTTCTTTAACCATGATCTTCTCGATCCTGCCGTTCACCGGAGGCTTTACTTCCAGGCGGTTTTTAGGAAACACCGTACCGGTACAGGAGATATACGTCACGATCGTTCCGGTAAACGGGCGTATCTCATTAAACATCTCACCTGACGCTTTCTTCTCTCTCGGGCCGAAATAATACCCCGCGCCTCCCGCGACAACCAAAAACAGCAGTAAACCTATAATCTTATTGCGCATATTCCAGTGTTTCTCCTTTCGCCTGGATCCAGCCCGCTTCGGACTGCAACGCCTCCGCCCGGGCTTCCAGGAAATTTTTCTTGGCGCTCACCAGATTATCTTCAATGATCGTCCAATCATCAAATTTTATCAATCCCAGAGAATACTGTTCCTCGGCAATTTTAGCCCGTTCTTCAGAGGCGGACAGAAATTTTTTCCGCACTTCCACCGTCTCAACCGCATCCAGCAATCCCGCCCAGGACTCTTCAAGGGCCACGATAAGGCCGCCTTTAACGCTCATCTCATCCGACTGCAGCTGCCTGAATTTCGACTGCGCGAGAGAAACTTCGGCTTTCCGCAATCCCCCTTCGAATATCGGCCAGGATAAAATCAGCCCCGCGTTCCACTGGTCATATTCGGGAGGCCAGCGGTTATTTGTTTTTCCCGCCCCGGCTGTGGCTGAAAAAGAAGGGAGAAAACCGGCTTCTGCGGATTTGATACCGAAATGCGCCGCATTCCTCTGGGCGATGAGTTTCCCTAATGAAGGATGGGTCTCGGCCATCGTTTCGAAATCACTTTTATCCATATCGGGAACGCTGACCGCAAAATCTCCCTGCACCCGGACATCAGAAAACTGCCGCCTGCCCATTTCTCTCAACAACCGTCTCTGCGCGACCTCCAGCGCCCTTTGAGCCCGGGCGGCCTCAAAATCCGCTTCCGCCACGTTCGCTTCCGCGGTCAAAAGCGCGCCTTTATGTTCTATCCCGGATTCATAACGCAGGGTGATCAATTCCAGATTACTCCTGCGTATCTGCCGGATCTCCCCGGTAAGCCGTAATAACTCCTGCCCTTTGAGCAGATCGACAAAGGCCGAACGCAGGCGGTAGCGGATATCGGAAGAAACAAACCGGAAAGACTGCCGGGCGGCTATGATATTCTCCGCCGCCGACTTGACCTCATTGGATATTTTCGCGCCGTCAAACAACACCTGTGTCCCGCTTATGCCGGCGGAGTGCGACTGCGTCGTGGCCCGGGAAACTGTTCCAGACGATGATTTTCCCGAAGTCTGGGCGGTGGATATATTCACACTGCTGTCTATATGAGGATACCGTCCGCTGGCCGAAACCTTTTTCGCCTCCTCGGACTGCCGTATGCCTTCCTGCGCGGAAATCAAATCCGGATGACTTTTCCCGGCCTCGGCAAGACACGCTCCCCACGTCAGCGTCTCTTCAGCCTTTACCGCTGATACCGGCAAATTTATTATCATCAATAACAGGATAAAGACGTATTTATTCATAATATGCTGGGCTTTATATTCCCCTTCTTTTAAAAAATTAGACAGTAGAAAAACAAAAAAACGGCACGTACACGGTTTTTCATCACTTAGAAGGGGAAGACGGGATTTCCGGCGTCGGGGCAGGATCGAACTCCCAACGGCACAAACTCTGTTCCCGGTCAAAATACAGGTACGCCTGAGCGGAAGAAAAAAAACGGGTGGGATAACGGTATAGGCAAGACTGCCGGCAATCGGGGGCATCACCGGAGTCCGCGCAATAAACAGGATCCCCATACAGGGAAATAACCTCCGCTTTCGCCATTCCCCTCCGCAACCGGTTATTTTCAATATCGCCGCGCAGGACGTCGAAACCATGCTCCTGCTTTCGCACATAATTATCAATCTCTTTCTGGTTATCCGCCATCTGCTTCAAAAACATGATATCATGATAGCGGCCGATGAAAGAACACCCGCCTGAAAGGATTGCCGCACAACAGACAAAAACCGATATTCCCGCAAGTTTTCTTCTCATTTTAAAAAACCGAATAATGCCGCGATCATGGCAATAATTATATTCTGCATGAAAACTATCAACGGGTCCAGAAGCCCCGTGAAAAGCAGCGCCGCCAGCAGAAAAAAACCGTACGGCTCCAGTCCGGACAAAACCTCCTGCGCCCTCAAAGGCAGAAATCCCATAAGTATCTTCGAACCGTCCAGAGGAGGAATGGGGATGAGGTTAAAAGCTCCCAGAATAATATTGACCCGCACGACTTCCGGCAGCATAACCGACAAAACAGGGTGACTGCCGATACCGCCTATGTGCAGCAAAAAAAGCGCTAGTATGGCGATGAGTATATTTGCCGCGCACCCGGCGAGCGAAACACATATCAGGGCGGCACGGGAATGTTTAAGATTGTAATAATCAACCGGGACCGGGCGCGCCCATCCGAAACCCACAAGAAAAAGCATAAGCGTTCCCACCGGATCAAGGTGCGAAGCCGGATTAAAAGTCAACCGGCCGTACCTCCGGGCGGTGTCATCGCCGAAAAGATAAGCCGCCCATCCGTGGGAAACCTCATGCGCGATCACCGAATACAGAAGCACTCCTGCTAAAAGGATGAACAACCTTGGATCGGTAAACAAAAGCGATAATAACCCCATGCCCGCACCACCCGTAGTTATTATACGTTCTGAATAAACGTATGAAAATACTTTCCTGCATCCGCCGAAAACCGCTGCCTATCGGCAGGCAAAAAAGTGACCGCTGAATGGTCCGCGTGAAGCGATTTTCCCGGAAACGATTATTTTGATTATACCACGGGATTGCTTTTCGTGCACAAAAAACCCTGATCTCCAAAGGCGATCAGGGTCATCCCCTGCCATGGGAAAATCTTTCCGCTTCATCTTTACAATTTTCCCTTCTCTTTCGAAGGGCCCCTGCCGCGTTTATGGGTAAACTCGATTAATCCGGAAAATTGTTCGGGAGTCAGGATATTACGCACTTCCAGTATAGAATTCAACCGGGCATCGATGATCCCGGACTGGATCTCTTTCAGCCTGGATTGTATGGAATTTATCTTATTCATATCCAGATCCGGTTTCATAAGAAGCCGGTTCAGGGAATCTTTTAAAGTCCGGGATTCCACGTACATATCCTTCATACTCTGGGAAAGCCGGTCTTTGCTCTCTTTCAGCTTTTTTTTCTGTTCTTCGGTCAGATGAACCTTATCATACAACTCCCGGGCAGCCGACTCCACCCGTCTTTGCCGGTTTGTCTCTTTCGGCGACGCCTGTCCGCTTTCCTGCG
The DNA here is from genome assembly GCA_028687525.1 of Candidatus Omnitrophota bacterium. Classification (GTDB taxonomy): domain Bacteria; phylum Omnitrophota; class Gorgyraeia; order Gygaellales; family Profunditerraquicolaceae; genus JAQTZX01. The sequence continues at coordinate 5,004 of JAQTZX010000029.1, read as the reverse complement.
CGCGCGCGAACACCGGTGCCATAACCGCGAGCACACAAAAAAAGACACATATCCGCATAGTCTTCATACTGCCTCCTCCTTATAAAAAATATTCTTCAATGGCTGTTCCCAGATTCGCATTTTCCAAACCCTCCGCAGATGCCTCTTCACCAAGCGTGGACATAAGATATCTGCCTTGTTCTATTTCTGTTACCAGCTTTATCCGGTTATGGGCCACAAACGCCCCGCTGAAGAAAAACACAAGAAAGACTATATACGCAGGAACAAGCTGAGGCCGCAGAAACGGCTTGAACACCCTTTCCAGGATTTCTCCGGCAATATCCCGGGTACGGTTTTCAGCTTCAATCCTCCCGCGGATATTCCGCCACAACTCTTCAGGCACCGGTTCAGGGCGGACCTCCTTAAAAGAATCCCCCAGTTGCTCTTTGGCTTCCCGGGCAAAAATCCGGCATGCGGTACATACGCTAAGATGCGCCTCCAGGCGCTCGCGCGATTCTTTATCAAGCTCTCCATCCAGGTAATCTGTAAGAATCACATCCCTGAATTTCCTACACTCGTTCATATTCCACCTTCTTTCTGAGAGAAAGCAAGATCTCCCGCGCCCTCCGAAGCCGGGTGCGCACCGTATTGATGTTGACTTCCAGGATTTCAGCTATCTGCTTATAACTTAACCCCTCCATACCGCGTAACACCATGCACGCCTTTTGTTCGGGGGATATGGCGCCCAGTAATTTTTCCACAACAGTATTGACATATTCTTTCTCGATTTCCGCTTCAACAACGCCGGGCGTCACCGTTACCTGCATTTCATCGTCATATTCAAAACTGCGGTTCTTCCCGCGGGAAGCCTTTCTGCCGTAATTGATGGCGTGATTAACGGTTATACGGTACACCCATGTTTTAAAGGAAGACTCAAAGCGAAAATCTTTGAGCCTGCGGTACATGGTCAGGAAAACTTCCTGGGTGACCTCCTCGGCATCCTGCCGGTTATTTACAACCCTGAAAGCCACGTTATACACAAAACCCGACAGGCTCTTGTAAACCGCCTCGAAACTTTCCAGGCCGCCGGCCGCGGCCTTTTTCAACACATCATCCGGGATATCGTTCATGCGAAACCTTTGTTTTTGCCCGCGAAATACAACCCGCTATTTTCCAGAAACTCCGTAATTACTTCTTCTTCGAATACATAACACCCAACTGTTCGATTCCGGGGAATTCCGGATAAAATTCCCCCTGCGGGCCGATAAATCCGCTTCCCCATCGTGTTATGACCACCCCTGTGTATCCCCCCCTGGAATCAGGAACATATACTGTAAACGACTGCCCCGCGTCTGCAAGAGAATGAACCACCGGAACAGTAGATACAACCTGGACCGCCGGAGGAGCCACAACCATATATCCCTGCGGTGTATACCGGTAATATACGTTATCGACGGTATAATAAGCCACGCCGTTAACGACAATCACCCGGTACCCCGCAGGGACCGCCTCCACTACCGCACCTACCCGGGGGGGAATAACCGCATAGGTCCGAACCTTTCTTTCGTAATAATAATCTTTACTGCCGCCGAACAGTACATTGAAAAACACATGCGGCAAAGAAACAGACACCGTCCCGCGCGCGGGAGAAGAATGATGCGCCGGCATCCGGTTACGATAATCGCCGCGGCCATGGCCGCCGTCTCTCCCGGGCTTTCCCCAGGCAAATGCCTGTACCGGCTGTATTAAAAAAACCCCTGCCAGCAATACCGCGCATACGCTCACCATTTTTCCTTTGTCCCTCATTGGTTTCTCCTTTTTTTGGAAAGAGAGCATCTCCCCTCTTTCACCAATTTAGACAAAAGGACAAAAGGAAAAGTTTCAAAAATTAACGGATATTTTCCCCCGGTAGAGAAAGCCGCTGATTTTAACCGGTGGTCTTCCGGTTTATATGCTGATGGAGGTTTAATGCCGTCGCCAGCGAAAACCGTTAGAAGACAAAGTTCTCCAACGGGGGTTACCGCGCCCCGGCCGGCTTTGTTTTCTGTTTCCCGCCTTTTCCTCCGTCCACGGCAATAAAAGTATACATTACCTCGTCTTTTAAGCTCATTCCCACCTGTTTTGTCCCCCCCAAAACCGACCGGGAGATATTAACCGCACCCATAAACGTGCTTTTAAGGAATTTACGGGGAAGAACGACAATCTTTTCCGCGTTGAACTTCTCGATCTTCAAACCGCTGGATAATTTCGCCTCAAACGCCCTGCGGATAATGGAATAATCTATCTCCGGTTTATCCAACCGGGTCTTCACGGTAAAATCAAGGAAAACCTTCCCCTGATCGAGAGAATGAAAAACATCCAGCACTAATAAAGCCATCTCTTCCTCCCGGGGAAGAGGCTGGCCGGCGGGCAGGGATTTAAAAACAATATCCGCAAGTTCTACCCGGCAGTCGGCGATAAGATCGTCACGCAAGCCGAAAATAGTTCCGGTAAAATTCAGGCTTGCCTTTTCGATATTGGCTTTCTCAAGTTTCAGCGCCCCGGATAAATACGGATAGACATACCATCCTTCAAAACCGGATAAATTCAGGGATATCCGGACATCCCGCCTGTCCGCGTTAATCCATCCATCCACCGTGACCCGGCAAGGCTCGGAATAATCACGTTCCGGAATAATCCCCTCCACATTGAACCAGAGCGTATTGGACGACCGCCCGGAAGAGGGGACCGACAGTTCCGCGCGAATATCCCGGACAGACACCTTACAATCTCTCTGCCCGATAGTCCGGTCGATAAAATCGACTTTCCCGTACTTGATATTTAACTTCCTGCAGACGATTCCCGGGATACCGGATACGTCCGGCATCCGGACATCCGTGTCTTTTGCATAAATAAGATATGGCGCGGTCAGATCCACCCGGTTGGCGGCCAATTTCCCTCTAAGCAAAAAAGTGACAGCGGGATATATCTTCACCTCATCAATCTTAAGTAATCCCGGGACATCCACATCCTCAAGCACAACCGTAAAAGGAAACGATATCCCGGCCCCGGAAATAGTCACCCTCCGCTTCAGTGATTTCTCCAACTGCCCTTCGACAAACGCCTTCCCCTCCCGGGCAAAAACCGCAACACCCGCTACATATCCAAGAGCCGCAATAATGACCGCTACGATTAATTTTCGCATTTTTCTCCGGATCATTTTAAATAACAGGGTGCTGAAAAACCCTCTTAAGCAGTCTGATCAAAAAGCCTGCCTGCCGGCAGGCTTTTCCATCATACTGATAATCATTTCTCTTTCAATACCATACATCAGAACTACCCCCGAGTCAAACAATAGATTCGGCAGGGACGTCCCCGTGGATACTCTAAGCGGATAAATCCTCCAGATACTCCCAACGAGCATAAGCCTTGTCCAGTTCCCCGGAGAGCGCTTCAGACCTGGTTTTGACCCGGGAGATCTCCGCGGGGTCCCCCTGATAAAAAACAAAATCCGCCAGGAGACGATAGAGCTCTTTCTGTTCCGCCTCCAGCTCTTCAATTCTTCGGGGCAGTTCGTCCAATTCACGCTGTTCTTTAAAGGTGAGTTTTCTCGGGACGGGGGCTTTTTCTTTCCTTGCGGTTTCTTTAACCGCCTTCTTTTTCGGCAACGCCGGAGGCGGGTTCGGTTGACGCTGTCTTAACCAATCATCATACCCGCCGGGATATTCGTTGACCGTACCATTTCCCTCCATAACAATAGTAGATGTGACTACATTATTAAGAAAAGTGCGGTCATGGCTGACCAAAAGAAGCGTACCGGAATAATCCAGCAGTAATTCTTCCAAAAGTTCAAGTGTCTCGATATCCAGGTCATTGGTAGGCTCATCCATGACCAGCAGGTTAAAAGGCCTGGTAAAAAGCCTGGCCAGGAGAAGACGGTTACGCTCGCCTCCGGAAAGGACTTTAACCTGGGTACGGGCCCGGTCCGGGGTAAAAAGAAACTCCTGCAAATATCCGAGTATATGCCGGGGTTTACCGTTAATGATAACGGTTTCCCCCGCTTCGTTTATATTCTCCGCGACAGTCTTATCTTCGTCCAATTGTTCACGCAGTTGGTCATAATAAGCTATCTCAATATTCGTACCCAGGATAACCTTGCCTCTCTGAGGAGAAAGCTGTTTCAATAAAATCCGCAGTAAAGTTGTTTTACCGCTGCCGTTCGGGCCGATCACACCGACTTTATCGCCGCGCATGATCTGGGTGGAAAAATCCCGGATCAGGCATCTGTCATCATAACCGAAACTCGAGTGGATAGACTTGATCACCCGGTGGCCGGAAAGCACGGTTTCCTGTGCCCGCATCGAAACCTGCCCCTCGGCCTTGCGTTGAGTCCTCTTCTCTTGCCGTAACCGCTCCAGAGCTTTAACCCGGCCTTCATCACGGCACCTCCGGGCCTTAACTCCCTGCCGGATCCAGGTCTCTTCCTGGGCCAACTTCTTATCAAAGTGTCCCCAATGGGCGTCCTCGATATCCAAAGCCGACTGTTTACGTTCAAGGAAAGTTCTGTAATCACATGCCCAGTTGAAGATCCTTCCACGGTCAAGTTCGATGATCCTTCCCGCAAGATGAGCCATGAACATCCGGTCATGAGTGACAAAAAACACTGTGCCCGGATAATCAAGCAAAAATCCCTCCAGCCAATTTATGGAATCGATATCCAGATGGTTTGTCGGTTCATCCAGCAGTAAAACTTCCGGTTTGAGAACCAGCGCCCTGGCCAAGAAAACCCGCCGTTTCTGGCCGCCGGACAAATGCCGGAAATCGCTTTCCGGATCGAGTTTCATCCGCGCAATCACATCCTCGACCTGATTGTTCACGTCCCAACCGCCGGTACGGTCAAGTTCAGCCTGTAAAACATCCAGTTGTCTCAATAATTCCGGCTCATGTTCCGCCTGCAGGCGCTGGGTAAACCGGTGATACTCGCTTAACAGGCCCGCGCGCCTGCCTAAACCGGAAAGGACGATATCAAAAACAGTACCGCTTATG
>JAQTZX010000028.1 GCA_028687525.1 Candidatus Omnitrophota bacterium | reverse complement strand
AAGTGGAAGAATCCAAGCTGTGGCAGACGAACAGCCGCGGCAAATCTATAAAATCGCCGTGTTCGGTGAAAATGCCGAAACGGTAAAAGCGATAGCCAAAACTTATGGTGTGGACATTATTACTGCTAAAGATTTTACGGGTGTCATGGAGGCATTACGTACCGAGGGAGTGGCTTTTTCAAATATCGCTTTTGTACCGGCAAATGAGAATGAAAATTTACCTACGACTTCGGACATCAAACAGGTGCCTGCGGGAGATAATATTGTCTGGGCCGCTGGTAAAGTTCTACAGGCTTTTGCGCTGATGAACGAAGTACGCGAAGATGTCAGAGAAGAAATAAACCGGTCTTTCGGGAGTATTTTTCCTATATTAAGAAAGAGAGGTCTTATATCAGGAGACACAGAGCAAAAGATGTATAACCAGGTAGTTTATAAAAAGTTAGTCCCCGGTGTTATTTTTGACTTACCTAAGATGGAAGCGACAAAGCAAAAGGAAGTATTAGAGAAGGTGGAATCTTTGAAAGCCAGAGATTTCTTAACAAGCATAGGCGTATAGCAATAGAATTCGGTATGTAGCCAGTTGCGAAATTCGTCCAATTAAGGAGAGCCATTTTGGACGAACAGACGCACCTGGCGTCATCCGGTTAATGCCTCGCATAGAGATGTCTGGGCGAGGCGTTTTTGTGTCCATGCGATCAGGCAAAAACCCAAAAATTAATAATTTAGTTAACCGAATTTCAGCTGGGAAGTTAAAATCCCTCCATTTCTCAATCCGCTGTGGTAAAATATATTGCAGCGGGTTTTATCCGCCTTCGTACGGAAAAACCCCGTGTGTAAACACGGGGATGACCTCCTTCGCTAAAGCTTCGGAGGACTATCCCCCGAAGCCTTGGCGAAGGGGGATGAATGCGTGAATGCTGCGCTCCGGCGAGATGGTTGTCCGTATCCATGAAGGCGGACCTCGCCGATCCTCGGCCTTGCCGAGAGGCAGGCGCGAAGCGGCGGCGGTTTTTCAGGGGAACACGGTTGTAAAACCGTGGGGTTCCATTTTTAGGATGAAAATATGCGGATCTGGGATATCTCACCGAAAAAATTATGCCGTAACCACCTATTGGGAGAACACAGGGAATTACACGCGATATGGGCTATCTTAACAAAGAATAAAAAAGGATATTCCAGGCATCCGGAAACCCTAAGGTGGAAAGGTAAATTGGCAGCCCTCTATTCACGGCATAAGATGCTTGCCGGGGAAATGAACCGCCGGGGATATAATCACCACAGCAAGCTTGATTATATACTGGCTGTCGGCATTACGAAACAATCCGTATTTCTGGATTCCCGCAAAAAGCAAAAAGAAATATTACGAAATAAAAACTGCGGTTGCAGGGTTTAATTCCTTAAACGCAATATAAATATCCATAAACAAAGTTGATACCCACATGAATCCCCTTCCATTCGAGCTGGGCCCCATTCGTCCCGTGGACGAAGCCGAAAGCCTGTTGATCCGTACCACGCGCGGCTGTCCCTGGAATCGATGCGAATTTTGCGTCAATTACAAGGATATGAAATTCTCCATGCGCCCGCTGGAGGAAATCAAGCACGACATCGCCGCCGCGGCACAGTACTACGGGGACAGAACATTCGAAACATGCTTCCTGCAGGATGGCGACAGCTTCCTGATGAAAACCGCCGAGCTCGTCGAGCTTCTCACCTTCCTGAAACAGGCCTTTCCCGGGCTGAAACGGATCAGCAGTTACGGCCGCGCTCAAACCATGATCCGCAAATCGGACCGGGAAATGCAGGCTATCTGCCAAGCCGGGCTGAACAAGCTTTATTGCGGCATGGAATCCGGATCGGACAAGGTATTGAAAAAAGTCAACAAAGGCGTAACTGCCGCCGATATTTCCACGTCCGGACGCAGGGCGAAAGATGCGGGAATGTCTATTTCAGAATTCATCATCCTCGGCCTGGGCGGACAGGAATTATGGGAGGAACACGCCCGTGAAACGGCCGGAGTTTTGAACGAGATCAACCCTCATTTCATCCGGGTCCTCACCATCGGAATCAAACCCGGCTCCGGGCTTCTCCGGCAGATGGAAACCGGTAAATACACCCTGCAGACCGAGAAGAATATCATCGAAGAACAACGCCTGCTGATCGAGAATCTCAACGGTATTACCAGCCATTACGCCAACCATCATGCCGTTGACCTGCTGATGGAAGTCCGGGGCCGGTTCCCCGGGGATAAGCCTCATATGCTGAACATCATAGATCGTTATCTCTCTCTCCCGGAAGAAGACCGTATTCACTTCACATTGGGAAAACGGCTGGGCATTTACCAGCGGCTCGATGAGATGAACTCCGCGCATTTGCGCAAACAGGTGGCCGCCCAACTGCTCAAAATCCGCGCCTCCTATCCTGATCGGATGGATGAAGTCTTTCATTATCTTCGCGCCCGGATTGTCTGACGCCGCCCTGTTCCGGCACCGCGGCTTTATGAGGATTTATCCAGGGCATCATTCCGGGGAACAACGTATAATATTTATTTTGTAAAAAACGGGAGGCGGATGTGAAGAATATTTTGCGGGTTGCAGGAGTGGGAATTTGGATGCTGGGAAGTTTCTTAAATCCTGCGGCTGCGCAGGAAGCTAAAATGAACGACACGCTGCGGACGATTTTTAACCGCAAGAGCGTGCGCTCGTATACCGATGCGGCGGTATCGAAAGAACAATTGATGACTTTGGTCAAAGCGGGAATGGCGGCGCCGACCGCGGTTGACCGCAGGCTGTGGGATTTTATCCTGATCACGGATAAAGCTATGCTCAAAAAACTGGCTGAAGCCCTGCCGTACGCTAAAATGGCCGGAAATGCCGCGGCCGCCATTGTGGTTACCGGAGACCTGGACCGGCAGTTTGGCGGCAAGGACGCGTCTTTATGGATGCTCGATTGCAGCGCGGCCTCGGAGAACATTCTCCTGGCCGCGGAATCAATGGGGCTGGGCGCGGTATGGACGGCGGTATTCCCGGATCAGGAGCGTATTCTGGCGGTACGAAAAATCCTGGGGATCCCGGAACATGTCGTGCCGCTTAACTTCATTCCGATCGGCGTGCCTGCCGGGGACGAAAAACCAAAAGATAAATTCAATCCGGCACGAATCCATATAAATAACTGGTAAGTTCCGAAATATCTGTTGCATACCGTATTGTACGGATTATAATTATAGGGATTTTTTATTCTAACAGGCTGCCCATGATTTTTTCAGCAAACTGCCGGGCAGCCACATTGAAAGGAGCGTTCCATGGGATTAGATGAAGTAAAGATCTCCCGGGCCATCATTGAATCATACAGCGCCAAACTCATAAAAGCGCTGGATGCAGACGCGGCGATTGTCGGAGGAGGCCCCGCAGGCATGGTGTGCGGATATTATCTGGCAAAAGCCGGTAAACGGGTTGTTCTGTTTGAACGAAAGCTTTCGATCGGCGGCGGCATGTGGGGAGGCGGAATCATGTTTAATGAGATAGTGGTCCAGGAAGCGGCGAAAAGAATACTGGATGAATTCGGGATCAAAACGAGACTCTATGAAAAAAACTACTATCTCTCCGATTCTATCGAGGCAGTATCTACAATCTGCTCAAAAGCCGTAAAAGCGGGCCTCACAATTTTCAACCTGCTCAGCGCCGAAGATGTACTGATACGTGGGAAAAAAGTCTGCGGACTGGTGTTGAACTGGACCTCGGTCGAAATGGCCCATCTGCACGTCGACCCCATTACGACGCGGGCAAAGGCCGTAGTGGATGCCACCGGCCATCCTGCCGAGGTAGCACGGATCATCGAGAAAAAATCGGGCATCCGGCTGAAGACAAAATCAGGCAAAATCACGGGTGAGCAATCAATGTGGGCGGAAGTCGGCGAAGAAACAATCGTAAAGAACTCAAAAGAAGTCTGTCCCGGGTTTTATGTGTGCGGAATGTGCGCCAACGCTGTATTCGGCGGCCCCCGGATGGGGCCGATCTTCGGAGGAATGCTCTTATCCGGTGAAAAAGTCGCCGGAGAACTTATCAAAAAAATATAGAATGGGACTAAGAAAGGAACCGGATGAACGCATAAAGAAATATGACTATGCAAAACGCCTGCAAATATGCCTTACCGTGAAATAGGTAATAACGAAAATAGCGGCTTCGATGGCTATGGTCGCGATTGCGGCCCCCACATACGAAAAAGAATATATCAGCAGGAATATCAACGGCAGTCCGGCCATGGCCATAAACACATGGATACGGGAATAGATATGAGTCTTGCCGCATACCAGCAGGAACTGTACACGAAAAGCGTTGGCCCTGACAAAAAATACGGCGATAAGCAAAAGCCGCAGCGACAATACCGTTTTCCGGTAATCCCCCCCGCAAACAGCACCGACGATCGCGCGCGCAAAAATAAAGATCAACGGAAGGACAATCAAAGAAATGTAAACGGAGATCATCTGTAACCGCCGCATGATCCGGAAAGCCTTAACCTTATTCCTCCGGTATATCCTGCTTAACCGGGGAAAAAGCGCCTGGGTAAACGAAGCCAGCGGAAACGTCTGAACGGCATTGGCTATCTTTTCGGCCATGGAATAGAACCCGGTTATATTATTATTGGTAAGAAGCCCTACGGTAAAGATCCGCGTCGTGGTATACGCGTTTATTGCCGCGATGGAAACAAAAATATCCCACCCTGCCTTGAGCTGCTGCCTGATATTCTTATATCCCGGGAACTTGAAAGACATGCCGAAATCCCTGAAGACAACATACTGCCCCAGTAAACCGGTTATCAAAAACACGGCGGAATTCAGAAACGGGACCATCAGGTAATCCCGCGGCCCCCGTACAAAATAAAAGATACCGATAGCATAAATTATCCCTCCTATTATGTTCAGCTCGGCAATATACCGCATCTTTTCCTTACCCTGGAAAAACCACACCGGGAAAAGGGTATTCCCCGCCACCGCGCCGAAACTAAGCACGTATACAAGCCAGTCCTTCCTGAACTTGGGAACAAAATACACAAGAATACAAAGTATGACCAGGCTCAACAATGCCAGGCCGATCTTCACGATCATAACCGAGGAAAAAGCCCGGCATACCTTAGCGTGCTCGTCCCGGCAAAGAGATATCTCTTGAGTGGCGGAAATGCTGAACCCGTAATCGGTCAGGATCATGAAATACTGCACAAAGGCCTGCGCGAATGATATCAAACCGAACTTTTCCGCTCCGATAGCCCGGAAAAGATACGGCAGAATGATAACCGGCAGTACATACGTTACCGCCTGCAGAACGGTAAGAGAAGCAAAATTATCCATCACTACCCTGCGTTCCCGGTATCCTGCCATTTTATATGTTTTTCTGATCATATTTATCATACGCTTAATCTACACTCTTTTACGCCCCAAGTCAAGCGCGGAGCACACTTCACCACACTTCCGACACACTTCTAAAAAAGTAAATTTTTTTGTTATGATTTATCCCCGGTAATGCTATAATTTTACCATGATAGAATTCCCGTCAAACTTCCTCTGGGGAGCGGCCACATCCGCCTACCAGGTCGAAGGCAACAATACGCATTCCGACTGGTGGCACTGGGAAAAAGAAACCGGGAAAGAAAACTCCGGATCTGCCTGCCGCCACTATGAGCTGTACGCGCGTGATTTCGACCTGGCTCAAAACCTGCATCACAATACCCACCGTTTTTCTATCGAATGGGGCCGCATAGAACCCGAAGAAGGAAAGTTTTCCCGGGATGAGCTAAACCATTACCTCGACGTCATCCTGACCTTGAGATCGCGCAACATCGAGCCGATGGTCACCCTGCACCACTTTACCAACCCGGACTGGTTCAGCACATCGATCGGATGGGAAAACAACATATCAAACGCGTATTTCCTGCGCTACTGTGATTTCGTGGTCCGCGCGCTGGCAAAACACATCCGGTACTGGATAACCATAAACGAACCTACGATATACCTGTCTCACGCATATATACTGGGAGTATGGCCACCGCAAAAAAAATCATACACTAAAGCAAAAGCGGTCGCGGACAATCTGGCTTCGGCGCATGCCGGGACCTTTCGCCGGATACACGCGATCTATAAAGAATCCGGCCTCCCGCGGCCCGCAGTCGGCATTGCACAGCATATGCAGGCCTTCGTCCCCTGCACGCCGGCGATAAAAAACCGGCTCGCCGCGTACATGAGAAACAAATGGTATAATTTCGGTCTGCTCGATAAACTAACCCGCGAGGGAACCCTGGATTTCATCGGAATAAATTATTACTCCCGGCAGCTGGTAGACCTGAAAAAATGGGGGCTGAATAACCTGGCAAAAGACATATGCCAGCAAAACCATCATCCGCTCAAAAGAAATTCCTTAGGCTGGGAAATCTACCCCGATGGACTCTATGACCTGCTTTTAGAACTCAAAAAATACCGCCTGCCGGTCATCATAACGGAAAACGGCATCTGCACCGGAGACGACGGCCTGCGCTGGAAATACATATACGCCCATTTAAACAGTATCCACCGGGCCCTGGAAAACGGCGTACCCGTAACCGGATATCTATACTGGTCGCTCCTGGACAATTTTGAATGGGACAAAGGATTCGCTCCCCGGTTCGGACTCATCGATATCGATTATACCAGTTATACAAGGACTGTGCGGGAAAGCGCCGTAAAATTCGGTCAAACCTGTAAAACCGGGATATTGGAATGAAGCTTCAAGAGCTAAAAACCATGGTTTAATAGAGCGGCATATTAAGCGGCCCAAAAACACTTCATCAATTCAATCAAAAGGAGAAAAACATGAAAACCGGAAAAATAATCTTGGTATCAACGCTCATAGGATGCGCCTGTTTCTGCCTTTTGCACACACCGGCCCTTGCCCGGGATACAGGCGCAAGCCCGAACGAAACAATCGAAAACGGAAACAAAAAAGACTATTACCCGGATGGAAAATTAAAATCGTTGATCCCTTATAAAAAAGGGGCGATGAACGGCATCGCGAAAAAATATTATCCAAGCGGCAAGCTGATGATGGAGATTTCCGTCAAAAACGGCATAAAAAACGGCACCCTGAAAGCCTATTACGAAAGCGGACAGTTAAAAGGAGAGGCCTTTTATATGGACGGCAAACTTGAAGGATTGGTACAGGAATATTATGCGGACGGAAAAATAAAGACCGAGGGGACTTTCCGGGACGGGAAAAAAGACGGAACGGTAAAAATCTACGATACGAACGGGAAATTACGTGAAGGAGGGATATATAAAGACGGCCGTCTGATAAAAAAAGTGTCCCCGTAAAAAAACCAAACCGTATCCGTCACGATAAATCACTGCTTTCTTTTACAAACCTCAACCTTTTATCTCTTCCTCAAAACGTTTGATCTTGGCATCAATATCCCCAAGGATCTTCTCGATTTCTTTCAGCCGGCGTCCGTACGCCCTCACCTGGTCCTCATCCCGGTAAATACGCGTATCCGAAAGCGCGCGCAGTTTTACCAACCGCTCCAGATCAAGCCTCTCCTTATCCTTTTCCAGCTTGTTTATGGACAAGCGGATATCGGAATTGTGCTTCTTACGTCTTTGCTCGTCCTGTCTGCGCAGCCTCTCTTCCTCCCGCTTGCGCGATTGATCATCCTTCCTTTTCTGCTGATCGGGATCCACCGCCGGTTTTTTCCTTACCTCATCCGTGAACCCGCCGCCCTGCGATTTCTTATATAGATAATAATCGAAATCATCCGGGTACTTGCGCACCCTGCCGTCTTTGACCTCATACACCACATTAGCCAGAGAACGCACAAAATAAATATCATGACTTATGAAAACAATCGTTCCCGTATATTCCTTCAACGCCTTAAGCAAAGCGTCCACCGCGTCCACATCGAGATGCGTGGTCGGTTCATCCAGGAGCAGGAAATTCGGCGGATTGATCAGAAGTTTCGCCAGGATCAGGCGGCTCTTCTCCCCGCCCGAGAGAACACTCACCCGCTTATCCGCGTCCTCCCCCGTGAACAAAAACGCGGCCAGAATAGTCCTGACTACCGACTCTCCCATATAACCCGGCGCCGCCGAATACGCCTCTTTCAAAACCGTATTCTCCATATTCAACACATCCACGCGGGTCTGGGAAAAATACCCGATATCGACATTATGCCCCACCACCCTCGCCCCCTTGTCGATACCAACCACACCCGCCAGGATTTTCAACAACGTCGATTTTCCCGCGCCGTTCTCCCCCACCAGCACCGCTTTATCCCCCTTGGAAACCTCGAAATCGAAATCCTCGTACACCTTAATATCTCCGTACGATTTACCAATCTTCTCCAGGTTGATGATACGATAACCGCTCTCCCTGGTGGCGGGAAACTTAAAATCCCGGATACTCTCGCGCGGATCCGGGGGAACGATAATCTCCTCCATCTTCTCCAAAGCCGTGCGTTTCGCGCGCACCGAAGAGGCCTTATTCGGCTGGGCATGGAACCGGTCCACAAAACGCTGCAACTGCTCGCGCTTCTTCTCCTGCTCCTTGAACTGGCGCGTCAGATGCAGACGCCTCTCCGCCTTCATCCGCTCGTAGTGTTCATAATTCCCGTGCACCTTGGCGATCGCGCCATTCTCTAAAATAAGAGTGTAATTGGTAACATCGTTCAAAAAAGCCTTATCGTGGGAGATCATAATGAACGTGCCCCGGAAACCGGACAGATAATCCTTCAGCCATATCGCCGCGTTCAAATCCAGGTAATTGGTAGGTTCATCCAGCAGAAGCAGATCATAATGACAGGTGAGCAATTTCCCCAGGAGGGTGCGCATCTGCCAGCCCCCGCTCATCTGCTGAACAGGCCTGGCAAAATCCCTTTCCTTAAACCCTAACCCGGCAAGCACCTGCTTGGCCTTATGCTCCAGTTCGAAATACCCCAGCGATTCCAATTCATGCAAGACCTCGCCATACCGCGCCGAACCCGCCTCATTCTTTTCTTCCAACGCCGCTTTGTCCTTCTTCAAACGCATGATCGTCTCATCACCCTCGATCAACTCCGAAAGCACGGTATGTTCGGATTTAAAACTCGACTCCTGCGGCAGGTACCCGATGCGCACCCCTTTAAGAACATGCACATCTCCCGCGGACGGCTCCATCTCTCCCAGGATAAGATGAAAAAGCGTACTCTTCCCCGCGCCGTTGGGCCCGATAAGACCGATCTTTTCCCCGGGGTTCACCGACAGCGAAAGATTGGAATAAAGTATCCGTTTACCGTACTGTTTGGAAAGATTGGTTATCGTGATCATTTCAAGAAATATTCCGGCGGGCTTCTAAAGCAACGGAAATGGTGGCCGCGTCCGCGTATTCCAAAGCGGACCCGACCGGCAGGCCAAGTCCTATCCTGCTTAACATGACATTCAAAGGTTTGATCACCTTTGTCAGATACAAAGCGGTAGTCTCACCTTCGGTATCGGACCCGGTGGCGATTATCACCTCTCTAATATGCTCATCCCTAAGCCTTAGCAGTAAACCGTCGATCTTCAACTCCTGCGGTCCCCTGCCCTCCAGAGGAGCGATCGTTCCGTGCAAAACATGATAAATCCCTTTAAAAATACCCGCCTTTTCAATGGAAGAAATATCCGCCGGCCGCTCAACCACGCACAACACCTCTTTATTACGGCTTGTATCGCGGCATATACGGCAAAGCTCCTCCTCGCTCAAATTATTACACACACGGCAGAAACGCACATTCTCCTTGACCCTGGTAATAGCCCCGCTTAAATCCCTTATCTCCTGATCCGGAGCATCCAGGATATAGGTGATAATACGTTCCGCACTCCGCCTTCCGATACCCGGCAGCTTGGACAATCGCTCCACCAATATCCGTATAGACTCGGTATAAACACTCATCATTTTATTCTTTCAACAATTGACCTTCAAACGCCTCGATGATCGATTGGACCAGAGGATCTTCCGCGGCAATGGACTCTTTCCGGGGGACATCCTGTTCACCAAGGACCAACATAACCTTCACCCGGGATCCGAACGTCTCCGAGAAACTTTTTTCGATAATAACCTTGTTCGCGCTCGTCTCCAAAGACTCCTTATGAAAAGACAAACTCCGCGGGAAAGATATCGTCAACACATTATTCTCGACCTGCACCAGGCTTCCCTCGTTTAAATAATGCGCCGCCGAAGTCTTAACCCTGGTAAGCCGCGAAATCGCCTCCTGCCACAACGGGCGGACTTCTTCCAGCGTCAAACGCTTCCCGGCAGCCGGCTCCTCAACCGTCTGAACCGCCGCCTCCATCTGTTGTTTCAAACGGGAAACAGCGGCATACACCGGCGGGACACTGGAAACATTGCTTACCGTATCATTATCTTTCTTGAACGGCGATACCAGCGGCTTATTTTCTACCGGTTTACCCTCAACAGAAACAGGCTTTTTTTCCTGCGGTCTGCTCACCGCCGGATTTACCCCGGGAGCCCGCGGAACCGGACGATTTACCGGCGGCCTTTCCGGATGAACAACCGGCTTAACGCTGTCCCCTCCGGCAGAGGCATCTTTCCTGCCGCGCGCCAGCCGCGCCAAACCTATCTCCAAAGGGATACGCGAAGATTCCAGACGTTTGGCCATATCCTGCGCTCCGGCAAGCACCGTAAAAGCGCCGAATATCTCTTCCAACGCCAGACGCCGGGCCTGTTCCGCCAGCCTCTTACAAACATCCTCCGGCAGATCGATCAACTGCGCGTCCGCCTGCGCCACCTTGGCCACCATCAAGTTACGGAAATGCTCGATCAGATTCTGCAAAAACACCCCCGTATCCTTCCCTTCATCGATAACCTTATTCAACAACACCAGCACCCCGCGCGCGTCCCTGCGGATAATCGCCTCGGTCACATCAAAAAGCACCTCATGCTCCACCAATCCAAGCATCGCATGAATATCTTCAAGAGACACCTTCCCCTTCGAGAAAGAGATCAACTGATCGAGAATAGACTCCGCATCCCGCAGCGCCCCGTCACTGCTGCGCGCGATAGCCGCGAGC
>JAQTZX010000176.1 GCA_028687525.1 Candidatus Omnitrophota bacterium | reverse complement strand
ATGCCCATGATCATGAGGATTCATGGCCGAACCGCGAACGGTAGGTTTTATACCCAGCCAGCGCTGTCTGCCTGCCTTGCCTATACTGATAGCTTCCCATTCCACATTACTCACCTGCCCGATAGTAGCGCGGCAGTCTAAATTAATAAGCCGTATCTCTCCCGAAGGCATCCGGATGTGCGCGTACAAACCTTCTTTAGCCATGATCTGTGCGCATGAACCGGCGCTCCTGACGATCTGTCCGCCTTTTCCTTTGTTCAATTCCACATTATGGATCAACGTACCTTGAGGGATATACCGCAGAAGCATGCAGTTCCCCACTTTTATCTCGCAATCTTTTTCATTGGTGGAAATCACCTCCGTACCTACGGTCAGGCCAACCGGGCACAGGATGTATTTTTTCACATTTCCCGGATATTCGACAAGAGCGATCCGTGCCGAACGGTTCGGATCATATTCAACGGCAATGATCTTGCCGGGCACATCCATAAGGTTCCTCTTAAAATCTATAATGCGCAGCATCTGTTTATGCCCGCCGCCGTGATGCCTGACCGTAACCCGTCCCTGGGCATTCCTGCCGCCGGTCTTCCTCAACGGTATCAAAAGCGACTTTTCCGGTTTATCCCTGGTGATATCGGAAAAATCCTGCCCGGTTATCCAGCGTCTTGAATGAGTAGTTGGGTTATATTTTATTACCGGCATTGTTATCCTCTTACGCTAAATCTATTTTTTGGCCTTCTGCAAGGGTGACGACCGCTTTTTTCGTGTCCGGGGTTTTACCGACCTGATAGCGCACCCGTTTCATCTTCCCTTTAAGAATATACGTGTTAACCTTATCAACTTTAACTTTATAAATGTATTCAACCGCCTGCTTTATCTGAATCTTATTACTGCTTTTATCCACCAGAAACAAATACTTGTTTTCGGGCTCATATATGGTTGATTTTTCCGTCCGTAATAACGCCTTTATGATATCGTAATGCGTTCTCATGCTTTCAGTCTTTCCGTTAACCCGGATAATCCCGCCTCTGTTATCACCAGTTTGTCGGCGCGCAGAACCTCATAGGCATTCGTGTTTTTACCCGCGGTGACCCGCACATTGCAGAGATTATGCAGTGCGCGTTTTGTAGTATCGTCGAGCTTATCTACCAGAAGCAGTATCTTATCCTTGGTTACATCAATCTTGAGTTTCGAAAAAATCGCGACCGCCATTTTTGTTTTCGCGGCCGCGACCGTCAAATCATCCAGGACAAAAAAACGCTTATCCTTAATCTTGGCGTTAATTACGGATTTAAGGGCAAGATCCCTGACTTTTTTAGGTAGCGTAGTAGAGAAATCCCGCGGGAGCGGCCCGAATGTCACGCCGCCGTGACGCCAGAGCGGAGAACGTGTTGAACCTGCTCTGGCACGCCCTGTTCCCTTTTGCTTCCAGGGCTTACGCCCACCACCCGAAACTTCGCCGCGAGTCTTAGTGGACGCCAAACCTTTCCTCTGATTAGCCATGTATGACTTCACCGTCTGGTAAACAGAAGAAGTGTTAATTATATCATTAAAAACAGAAGAGTCAAGCTTTATTTCTCCTTTTGTTTCTCCGTCGGTATTATAGAGTAAAACTGTCATTTTTTCCATTTTCTTCTTTCTTCATACGAGCTCAAGAGCATATGATCTCATGAGCTGAATCATTTTTTCTTCTTCTTATCTTCTATCTTCGGGCGGTCTTTAACAATCCGTTGTTTTCTCGCTCTTCGGATCATCACAAAATTTTCATTATGTCCGGGGACGGCGCCTTTGACCAGCAAAAGATTATTCTCCGGGTCGATTCTGACGACTTTCAGATTCTGCGCGGTAACCCGTGCATTTCCCATATGCCCCGCCATGTGGTGGCCCCTCAAAACCCTCCCCGGCGTGGTCGTGGATCCTACTGATCCGACCCTGCGGTGCGACGTGGAACCGTGTGTCTGCATTCCACCGCCCCAATGCCACCGTTTCATGCCTCCCTGAAATCCTTTGCCTTTAGACGTACCCGTAACATCGACTTTGTCGCCGATCTTAAAAATATCGACTTTCAACTCTTCCCCGACCTTATACTCCCGGTCTTTCCCTTTGGGGACTTCCCCGATGATCTTTCTGAACGGAATGTTGAGCTTTTTAAAATAACCGGCAATCGGCTTTTTTAGCATTTTTTCTTTAACTTCGCCGAAACCCAATTGGACCGATTTATCTTTCACCGTCAAAACAGGGCACGGACCGGCTTCGATCACAGTCACGTGAATCATTTTCCCTTCATCGTCAAAAATATGCGTCTGTCCCAGTTTTTTACCAAGCAATCCAGCCATGATTTCTCTTTCGTTATATACGTGGTTCGTGTGTTCGTGTGTCCGCGGATTCGTGATCCGGGATATCCCTCACCACGCGAACACGCGAACACGCGAACTATTTTATTTCCACATCCACCCCTGCGGGCAGATTCAATTTCCTCAAAGCATCGATGGTCTTTGCCGTCGGTTCGAAAATATCGATAAGACGTTTATGTATCGACAGTTCAAACTGCTCACGTGATTTCTTGTCGATAACCGGACCGCGCAATACCGTGTACACTTCCCTTTTCGTCGGAAGCGGTAACGGACCGGAAGTACGCGCCCCTGTGCGCCTGACCGTATCGGCGATTTCCACAGATGCCTGATCCAACAAACGATGATCGTATGCTTTTAGTCTAATCCTTATTTTTTGCATGTCTTCGGGTTCCCTCAGGCTATGATCTCAGTCACAAC
>JAQTZX010000027.1 GCA_028687525.1 Candidatus Omnitrophota bacterium | reverse complement strand
CCAGATCTTCAAGCGTGCCCCTGCCCTCGGATATCTTATTCAGTATCCCGAGCATCTGGTAGCCGCCGATACGGCAGGGCGAACATTTCCCGCAGGATTCATCCACGCAGAATTTCAGGTAGAATTTCGCGATATCCACCATACAGTCGTCCTTATCCATGACGATCATGCCGCCGGAGCCCATGATCGATCCTAATTTCTGCAGATTCTCGTAATCAACAGGCGTATCCAGAAATTGCTCCGGGATGACGCCTCCCGAAGGGCCTCCTGTCTGCACCGCCTTGATCTCTTTACCGGAAAATGTCCCTCCACCGATATCATAAACGATCTCACGCAGGGTGATTCCCATGGGGACTTCCACCAATCCGGAATTTTTTACTTTCCCGGTAATCGCGAAAACCTTGGTACCTTTGGAAGTCTGCGTCCCGACGCGGGAGAAAGAATCTCCCCCCTTGGCGATCACATACGGAACATTGGCCAACGTTTCCACATTATTGATGACCGTGGGCTTGTCCCATAGACCACGCACCGACGGATATGGAGGACGAGGACGCGGCGTGCCGCGTTTTCCTTCAATAGATGCGATAAGCGCTGTTTCTTCTCCACAGACAAACGCCCCCGCGCCCAGCCGGATATCCAAGTCTAAACTAAACTGACTCCCCAGAATATCTTTCCCCAACAACCCGTATTCATAAGCCTGTGCCATTGCTCTCTGAATCCTCTCCACCGCCAGCGGATACTCCGCCCTGATGTAAAAATACCCCTTGGAAGCTCCCACTGAAAAAGCGGCAATGGCCAACCCTTCGATAACCGAATGCGGATCGCCTTCCAGTATACTCCGGTCCATATACGCGCCCGGATCACCTTCATCGGCATTGCAGATGACGAATTTTTCCTTGGATTTGACGCCGCGGGCAAAATTCCATTTCATCCAGGTCGGATACCCGGCCCCCCCTCTGCCGCGCAAACCGCTTTTTTTCATCTCCTCTATCACTTTTTCCGGGCCGAGTTCAAAAAGGGCCTTCTTTAGAGCCTGATAACCGCCCGTGTCCATGTATTCTTCTATGCTCTCCGGATCCAGCGCGCCGCAGTTACGCAAGACAACACGCATCTGTTTGGCGTCTTTTTTCAATACCAGCGCGTCAACAACCCCGCCTTTCTTAACGGTCTCATCAACGATGCGCTTGACGTCTTCATCCTTTAGATCGGCATAAAGTATATTATCCGGAAGGATCTTGACCACAAATCCCTGATTATATACACCCACGTCGGCAACCCTGACTACCTGCACTTCTTCATGGAGATTATTTTCCCGCAGGGTATTCAAAAGAAGCGTATAGAACTCTTTTGTCTTATCTTCCGTTCCGTAGTTGGTATCTTTGAGTAAAATCGTTTTTTTATACATGATATCCGCTGTTAACCCGCGCCTATTTTATCATTTCTTCCATGTCGAAAATATAATCATTAACCAGCATTTTTCCGCATACGTGCTTTTCAAGAATCTTGATGGCCGCATCCTTGTTCACCTTACCGTAAATAACCGCGGGCAATCCCTCGACATTAACCTCGACCAGAGGTTCGGCATAACACATGCCCACGCAACCGCACTTTTTCACCTCAACCGGGATATTCCGTTTCTTAACTTCTTCCGCAAGCACCGCAAAAACCTCCTGCGCCCCGGCCGCAATCCCGCACGTGCTCATACCCACCTTTATCCAGTCTTTTGTTTTTTCCTTCCGTGCCTGCGCCCGTTTGTCTAAATCTTCCCTGGACAGCTTTTTCATATGCTTATTCCTCTTTCACATAAGCGGATAATATCTCCATGATCTCGCTCTTCTTGACCTTCCCGTAAATCTTGCCGTCTATCTGCATGACCGGGGCAAGGCCGCAGCAACCCAGACACCTTACCATCTCCAGGTGAAATAGACCGTCTTTGGTAGTCTGCCCCTCTTCCACATGCAGGATATTCTTGATCTCCTTAAGGATTTCGGAAGAGCCTTTCAAATAACAGGCGGTCCCCAGGCACACCGCGATCTTGTGCTTACCGGGCGGATGCAGTTTAAAAAAGTTATAAAAGGTAATCACCTCATAGATCCGGGCAAGCGGGACATCGAGCATTGCCGACAATTCCAGGGCAAGCTCACGGGGGACATACCCATGATGGTTCTGTATCTCATGCAGGATCATAATGAGGTTGCCCTCTTTATCCTTCCACTTGTCCACCAGACCTTTGATCTCGTAACGAATAGATTCTTTCTCCATAATCAATACCGGTTAGAAATTCCTTTTTGAAACCTGGGTTTGCCTCCGGAGTCCGTAAAGATTTCGGGGGGAAATTCTGGAGTTTGAAAGTCTTTAATATATCATCTTTCCCAAAAAAATCAAGTATTTTTTTAAAAGCGAAGCGAAAGCGGCCCCGGTACCGGGCACAGATATAGAGCGAAACCTGTCCCCCGCGTCCGGTCATCATCAAAAACACAAATCCCGCTCGCCATTTTTTATGCGTTCATGGAATTCCCTGAACGTACGGTATAATTCCGGCGAAAAATCACCGGGGACCCTTTTTTCGATCTCCGCGGACTCTCCGGCAATCATAGCCTCTCCTATAACCTTTGTCTCTAAAGAAGCAAAATCCTCAAGCCATTCCTGAAAGGTCAATACGGCATTCAATTTACATAAACAACCTTCCTTGCCGCTTTTCAACATAGTCATAATATTGCCTCCGGTCCGGCCGCAGCGGTAACCGGCGGTACAAAAAGAAGTAATATACCCCAATGAGGCCAGCTCACGGATCACCTCATCCAGGCTGCGCGTATCCCCGAGAATGAACTGCTGGCGTTCTTCCTCCTGCTCATCATAAATATCGCTATACGCCCCGATACCGATCCTGGAGGAAGCATCACGCTGAGTACACAAAGGAATGAGGTCGCGAATCATCTCGGGACGTTCCCGACAGGTAATAATCATCCCGGCGTAGGGAATAGAAAGCCGCAGAACCGCGACCAGTCTTTTAAAATCCCGGTCGGATACCCCATAACCGGTCTGCCGGACAAACGGGGTATTTGCCGCCGGTTCTATACGCGGGAAGGACACCGTATGCGGGCCGACCCCGAACTTCTCCTCCAGGTCCCGCGCGTGACAAAGCATCCCCATTACCTCAAACCGCCAATCATACAGACCAAACAACGCCCCGATCGCCACATCATCGATCCCCGCTTCCATGGCGCGGTGCAAAGCATACAAACGCCAGTGATAATTCCCTTTGATGGTATTAACCGGATGCAACCGGGTGTAAGTCTGCGGATGATACGTCTCCTGAAAAACCTGATAGGTGCCTATGCCTGCTTCTTTTACCTTCCGCAAATCATCCACGCTCATAGGAGCGGCATTGACATTTACCCGGCGGATCTCCCCCCGGCAGGCGGTTCCCCGGATATTCCGATGCGGCAAAGAACAATTGACCGGATGGACCTTCACGCTGTAAATCTCTCGCATAATCCGGCAGATATAATCCGCTCCCGAAAAAGGATGTTCGCCGCAAACCACAATCAGCCGTTTGTGCCCGATCCTGCCCGCAACCGCCTCAACCTCTTTTTTTATCTCCTCCATAGTCAACTGTCTGCGTTTTATAATATTGTTTTCCCCTCTAAAGCCGCAATAAAGACAGTTATTCACACAAAGATTGCTGCAGTAAAGCGGAGCGAAAGTAACAACCGGGTTATCATAAACCTTGGTCTTTATTTTCACGGCCGCCTCGAATATCTCGCCCCAGACCCCTTCATCCCGCACATTCAGTAAACACGCCGTTTCTTCCGGCAAAAGAGTATTAATCCCCAGGGATTTGGATATGATATCCCTTATTCTCTGCGGATCAGGATCTTTATGGGCGGAGAGATAAAAATCGATCATCCGGTCATCAATAAAATCCCTGCCCCGGTCGAGATACTTTTCAAACTCGTCCGGTTTAATAACCTCTGCCGCCCACTCTCTTTCTATAGCACCTTCGATTTTCATATTTTCTCCTCTAAGCGGCTACACCTTCGTTAAAGTCGATCTTACCGTAACTTCCTTCAACATCCCCAGCTTCCCTGTAAGAGCGCCGATCTCATCGGTAGTCGCATCAACAATAAGAGTGATAATGCTCAATCCCCTCTCACGATAAGGAATCCCCATGCGGCCGATAATGATGCCTCCGAACTGCGTCAGAATATCATTTACCCGGGGAGCTGCGTCAGCCCTGTTCTTGACGATTATCGCCACCACCCCCACATTTCTATCCGCCATTTTAACTCCCTCCGGTTTACAAACATCCCCTATGGAACCCCACGGCTTTACCAAGCCGTGGTCCCCTGAAAACCCGCCGCCGCTTCACGCCTGCCTCCCGGCAAGGCCGAGGGTCGGCGAAGTCCGCCTTCATGGGCACGGATAAACATCCCGCCGGAGCGCAGCATTCACGCATTTCCGCCACGACTTTGTCGTGGCGAGATCACGCCGGGTTTTATGGCGGACATCTGCGTGTTTACACACGGGGTTTTCTGCGCGAAGGCGGATAAAACCCCGTTGGATAACTTTATCCTCCAACGGTTTTAGCCGACGCTGACATTATAACCGGGTAAACTGTAGACCAAACAAAAAAAGCTATCCTGCGTTAAAGGATAGCTTCGCGTGTATCCCCTAGGTCTTAGAAAGAATCCTCAACCGCAGGCTTTTTAAGTATACCACTTAAATTTTTTTTCGCAACACAAAAAACATTTCCATCGTCCCCCTGTTCCCCGCGCCGCCGCGCAGGGGAGAATAGATCTTTCCCGCCAATTCATAATCCTTTTTTAGCGCCGTCGTAAGTTCTTTGGAAACAATGGCCAACCTCACCGCCGAAGATATTTTTTCCCCGGCTTCATACGGCGGCTTGAAAAGCGCGGCTATGAGACCGCCGGAATTCAAGAAATCATTCAATCCGGGAAGGACATCTTTCAAAACCATATTACTCACATCCACCGATATAATGTCGAATTTTTCTTCTCCGAGAACAGCCTTCATCGCTTTCGTATCGCGGGCATCCATTCCGCCGTGGAATACGAACGCGGGATTGCGCAGAATTTTCTCATGCACACATTCACCGGCTATATCGACACCCGTTACCTTTGCCGCGCCGCGACTCAGAAAAAAATCCGCGAACCCCCCGGTGGAACACCCCACATCCAAAATGTTCGAACCGCCTACATCGAATTGCAGTTTCCGGAAAACCTCTTCTATCTTATAACCGGCCCGGCCGACATAACGGAACCCTTCCGTAACCTCCACCCGGTCGCCCTCATCAACCGTATACGACTGTTTATTAACCGCTTTCCCGTTTACCCGGACATTCCCGGTTTTAATCAAATGCAGCGCTTTCGAACGAGTTTCAACAAATCTCCGTTCAAACAAAAATTTATCCAGCCGCATAACACCCCCTCCCGGGGACAGGTATCGCTTCAACCCGATACCAGGCACGGCTTTGAACCTTTACCCGGTACGATTATTTCAATTTTGTTGCAGTTGGGATTCCAGGTCTTTGATGCGTTTTTTCAGTTCTTTGAGGCGGAGTTCGCGGTCTACGGCAACTTTGTGGAAAATTTCCAGATCCCGCATCTTTTCATGCAGGTCCAATTCCATCTGTTTGCGTTCGGTAATATCGGATATCACCCCTATCAATCCTGCCATGTTCCCGTTAATATCCATAAAGGCCGCTTGATTAAAAACCGCCGTTTTAATCCCGCCGGTTGCGTTACACCGGACCTTCCATTCATACTCCTGTTTCCCCGGATTGCCGAAAAGTTCGTTGTCCTTCTCGAAATATTTATCCGCGATATCTTCCGGTGATACCTCATACACGGTCTTGCCTACGACATCCTCTTCCCTGATGCCGAAAAGATCTTCAAACGCTTTATTACATCCAAGATATTTCCCCTGCCTGTCTTTATAAAAAACAGGGTTGGGGATGGTATCAAGTAAAGTCTGCAGGAAAATAAGCTGGCTGTGCAGTTTTTCCTCCGCGGTTTTCCACTCCGTGATATCGCGGGTTGATTCGATAGCCCCGGCGATATTCCCGTCGGTATCCCGTAAAAGACGGGCCGTCCCCCAGAGAAATGCCCCCTTGCCCCCCCAACAGGACGGGACATAATTCTCCCCGAACAATGTCTCGCCCTCCCGTTTCAAAAAAGGATACTTATTTTCAAGTTCCCGGTCGGGTTGAAAAACCAGGTCCGCCAAAATCGGCCGCGGGTCTCCGTAAAAAGCTTTACCGTGCTCGTAACCGCCTCTGCCGAGTATATCCGCGGCAGGAATACCCGTTATCTTCTCGATTGCCTTGTTCCAGGCAATAACCCTGCCCTCCTTATCGATAACAACGGTGGCATCGGGAAGAAAATCTATGATACTGGACATCCGCTGTCCGGATTCCCGAAGATATGAATGCATATTCTTATTCATTATTTCAATAGCCGCAAGATTCCCCAGCAATGTCAGCGTAGCCAGATCATCCCCGGTGAAAGAAGTTGTCAGCCGGTTGAAAACATACAGGACGCCGAAATTTTTCTCCCCGGACTGAATAGGAACCGCCATCCCGGAAACAATACCCTCTCCGGCCACAAGGGGATTTTCCGCATGCAGGATCCGTGTGTCGGTAAAGTAATTTTCGACGATGTAACCTTTACGCTCCTGCATAACCAGCCCGCCGAGACCTTTACCGGAAAGAAGCCGCATCTGTTTGAATTCCTCGGTCCGGATGCCGGAAAAAACATGCATTTTAATTCCTTTTGATTCGTCATCAAGCAAAGCGATGAACGAAGTATCCGCGTTAAAAAGCCCCCTGCTTCTTTCTACGATAAAAGCGAGGTTCTCATCCAACGGTTTCACCGCGGACATGTTGACCGCCAGATCGCATAAAACCTTGAACTTATTTAATTCGCCGTTGAGTTTTGCCAGCGCGGCCTTGCGCACGGTAATCTCTTTCCCGGACTCAAAAATAACCCTTTTACCTTTCCATATGAAGGGAACGACCGTCAACTCCACGATCTTGGTTTTCCCCCGGATAAAATATTCGGTTTCCACGGTGGCCGCGCCGTCTTTAACCCATAAAGCTTTATGCTCAACGAATACCTGTTCTTTTTTTTCAGGCGGCGCAAAATCCCGCACTGACCCGGACAGCAACTCTTCGCGGCTGCATTCCAGGAATTCAAGGGCGGATCGGTTACAATCCAGGTAGCGCCCTTCCATATCCACAATAAAACCGGGGTTTCCGGTATTTTCGAACAATACGCTGCAGCGATGTTCGCTTTCCCGCAAAGAGTCTTCCAGGACTTTCCATTGACGGTTTTCTACGGCACGCCAAGCCCCATCTTCTTTTATAAGCGCCAGACGATGATAAGAGGCGGACTCTAAAGCCCGGTACACGCCGCATCTGTTCAGATCATAAGAACACACCGCAAGAATATTGTATTCTTTTAATTTTTCATTGATGCCTTTTTCGCAGGCCTCACAATATTCCCATTCTTTCCCGGTTATCCATGATAAATCTTGCGTTAGGCGCGTCCCGTCAAACCCTTTTTCCCCCGCCTGTTTCGCCTTTTCAATCCAGCCCTGCAGGATTTCTTTAGGCCCCAAAGCTTTTGACTGCGAATGCCGGCGGTCGGACTCAATAATCTCCATCTGCCCCGAACGCAAATACTCCTCCAGATCCGGGACCGTCCGGCACAAAGCCGCTTTCGCATCTTCCGCCGGCAAAAACTCACCGGTGATCCACAGGCAGAACTCTTTATTTTTCAACCCCGCGAAAAAATAAGGGACAAGAACCTCAACCAGATCCTCCCTGCCCTGAAAGAACTGGCTCACAGACCATCCCCCGGGAACATCGCCTATAACGTCAATACCGCTCTGCCTCATAAGAATACCGGTTTTCATGAAACCTGTTTCGGAAATTTAAAACCTTTTTCCGTAAAAAGCCTCCGACAGGCTTCTACGACCGCCGGCTCGAACAAAATCCCTTTTTTCTGTATGACCTCATTCAAAACCACGTCCATGCTCAAAGCGGCACGATACGGCCTGTCACAGGACATGGCTTCTATAACATCCGCTACCGCCACTATCTTCGACTCCATAAGGATATCCGCATCCTTTAAATTATTGGGATATCCGGAACCATCCAGGCGTTCATGATGCTGTAACACGATTTGCGCCACCGGCCAGGGAAATTCTATCGGTTTCAATATATCATAACCAAACTGGGGGTGGTCTTTAACTATCTCGAATTCCACGACATCAAGTTTATCCGGTTTGGTGAGAATACTATCCGGGACATAGATCTTGCCGATATCATGAAGAAGCCCGGCCACCCGTATGCCGTCGATCTGATGGTCGGTAAATTCGAGCTCTTGAGCTATAGCGCAGGAAAGTATGGCTACGCGGTGCTGATGCCCGGCGGTATAGGGATCGCGTTTTTCCCCCGCGGAAGAAAGCGCCTCCACCGTTTCCAACTGTATCCGGCGCAATTTCTCAAAGCTCTCCCGGATCTGTTCCTCGGCCACCCGATAATAAGTAACATCGCGCACAGTCACCATAAACGCCTCCCGCCCTTCCCAACTCACATTCTCACCGCGTATCTCGGCTATGATCTTGGGATGGCCCTCCCGTTCAATCTCTATTTCCCGTTTATCGCCGTTATTCAAGGTGTATCCGATAGAACTATGCAAAAGTTTTTCTTTGGGGTGGCCGAGTATCCTTTCGGCGACCGGGTTGACAAAACAAAGCAGCCCTTTCTTGTCCAGTACCATTATACCGTCGCTGTCATTCTCAACCAGGTTCATGAAATTAAGCTTGCTCCTCTGCAATTCCTCTTTAGACTCCTGCAGGTCTTCAAGCATGTTCAAAATAGCCTTCTGATTCTGCTCAAAAACCCTGGACTGATCCTTGATCTTACGTTCTAATATCTCAAAGAGAGAATCCATGGTATCCGGCCCGTTGACGTCCGGCCCGATGACATCGGGTTGGACGTCAAAATACCGGCTCAATATACGCCGCAGATTATCAACGGCAAACCGATTCTGCTCTCCCGCCTGTCCCGGAACAATATCGCCCATAGATCGAAGAAATGAAAAAAGGGGACGGTTCTATTTTTTCGTGAAAGATTATCCTGTGAAAAAATAGAACCGTCCCCTTTTTTCGAACCGTCCCATTTTTTCATATTTCATACGGCCGCACGCTCATGATAATGCGTATGCAGTAAACGGTGCGACTGTTCGCCGAGCGGCCTGCCTAAAAATTCTTTGTAAAGGGCCGCTACCGCCGGATTCTCATGCGATTTCCTGATGGTTTTATTTTTGTCTTCCCGGTAGATTGCCTCCGCGCGCTTCATCCTGATCCCGGTATCGGTGGGAATCGGCTGTCCGCCGCCGCCCAGACAGCCTCCGGGACAAGCCATGATCTCGATAAAAGCATAGGGGGATTTTCCAGCCTGTACCTCCTCCAGGAGCACCCGGGCCTTCCCCAGAGAATGAGCCACCGCCACTTTCAATTTCAACCCGTTAATATCCGCTTCCGCAGTTTTTATACCGTCCATCCCGCGTAAATTCTCGAAGTCCAGCTTTTCAAGCTGCTTTCCGGCAAGCACTTCATAGGCGGTGCGCAAAGCCGCTTCCATAACCCCGCCGGTGGCCCCGAAAATAACCGCCGCGCCGGTGGAAATGCCCAGCGGCTCGTCAAAATCTTCATCCTCCAGATACGGAAAATTTATCCCGGCTTCTTTCACCATACGCGCCGCTTCGCGTGTAGTCAACACAAAATCAACATCCTGAAAAATCTCGTTTTCCTTCAAATGCAGTTTATCCTTCCAGTATTCAAACGCGCTGTTCATTTCGGGACGGACGGCCTCAAATTTCTTTGCCGTGCAGGGCATAACGGAAACAACCACGATATTTCGCGGGTCAACGCCCAGCTTTTCCGCATAATAAGTCTTGGCGAGAGCCCCGAACATCTGCTGGGGGGATTTACAACTGGAAATATGCTCCAGTACCTTCGGATAAAAATGCTCCGCGAATTTGATCCAGCCGGGAGAACAGGAAGTAATCAACGGCAATACCCCCTTATTTTTTATGCGCTCGATAAGCTCATGACCTTCTTCCATAATGGTCAGGTCGGCGCTGAACTGAGTGTCGAATACTTTATCGAAACCAAGCCTGCGCAATGCCGCGGCCATTTTACCGGTAACCAGTGTTCCTGCGGGCATGCCGAATTCCTCGCCGATAGCCGCCCTGACCGCGGGAGCGGTCTCAACCAGCACAACCTTATTGGGATCGGACAATGCCTTCCATACCCCGTCTCTGGCGTTATTTTCCACGATCGCTCCCGTAGGACACACCAGGAGGCACTGTCCGCAGTTAACACAATCCACATTGCCGAGCCCCTTATCCATGAACGTAGAGATAACCGTCATCCTGCCTCTGTTGACGGCGTCTATTGCGCGCACCGATTGCACATGGGCGCAAACCGCGATACAGCGGCGGCAAAGGATACATTTATTCGGATCGCGCACCAGCGAAAGAGAGGTCATATCCGTCGGAAGCTGAAGTTTGGATGTTTTTGGAAAACGCACTTCCCGGATTCCCATCTCAAAAGCTATCTTGCGTAATTCACAAGTCTGGTTCCGGTCGCAGACGAAACAATCCTGGGGATGGCCGGCCAGGAGCAATTCCAGATTCAGGCGGCGCGCCTTGCGAACCCGCTCGGTATTTGTAAAAACCTCCATCCCTTCCGCTGCCTCGGTAACGCACGAACGCATGAGGGTTTTGGCGTTCTTCACTTCAACAACACAGATGGAACAAGCAGCTTCTTCGCTTATTCCCTCCAGATAACAAAGCGCGGGAATATCTATCCCGGACTCCCTGCATGCCTTCAATATACTGGTGCCCGCGGGAACCGCATAGCCGCGCCCGTCGATCCTGATATTCACTGTTTTGTCAGCCATAATTAGACTCCCATTGCTGTTTACATTAATACTCTCTATTCTTTCACGTCGCAGCGCAAACAGCGGAGACATTCAAGCCTTGCCTGCGCGGGAGACAGGCCAAAAGAAACCTCTTTGAAGTTATGCTTGCGCGCGCTCAACGACAGACGTTTACCGG
>JAQTZX010000175.1 GCA_028687525.1 Candidatus Omnitrophota bacterium | reverse complement strand
TCTGGATAAGTTCCGGGGGGCTCATCCTTGGGGAGGGACGTACTTTTTTACGAACAACGCGCAGTTGGGGGGCGGAGCGGCGTATGAGCTTTCGGTTGAATTCGAAGATTAGCGTTTTCCTTCCGGGCCTAACGGGGATAAGCCGATACCTGCCGCCGCCGCGCGAAAGATAGATGCTATGGTGGATGACGGGAATCTGGGTACCGGTGGATTCCGGGGGGGCGGGGATTATCATTGGGCTTTGATATGGGATGTTTGTCCGCATTATGCCTGTCAGGGAGATCCGCTTTAGGGATTTTTCCCGTGGTATTCAAGGATGTTCGAGATTGGGTTAAGGCGTGATATGAAGAGCGCGTGATATGAAGAGGCTGATTTTAAAAGAGAGGATGCGGTAAAAAGATGGCGGGCAGGGAGAAGAAGAACGGGAAACAAACGGCTAAGGTTGTTATCGATTGCGTGAAATGCAGGACTCAGGCGGATTGCTGCAGGTTCGGGGCGTGGGTGGATCTGGAGGAGGCGAAGAAAGTTTCTGTTCTTAAGTTGAAGGGCGTGTTTTCCCATCTGGAGCCGGATCCGGATTTCCCGTCGGGGTACCGGGTGGGGACGAGTTACGGGAATGAGCCGTGTACGTTTCTTGATCCGGACGGATTGTGTTCGATCCATAAGATAGATATTGCTTTGAAGCCGGTCTCGTGTAAAGAATTTCCTTATGAGAATGATGGGATGTCGCCGTTTGCGGGGGAGTTGTGTACGTTGTATAAAGCGAAAATGAAAAAGAAGGGCGGAGGGGGCGGTATGCGCGCCGAGAGTAGATGAGACGAGGCTTTACGCTTATTGAGTTGATCGTGGTTGTCGCGATTATCTCTGTGCTTTCGGCTATTATCGCGCCGAACGCGTTTAAGGCCATAGAGAAAGCGAAGGTGATCCGGTGCGTTTCGGATTTGAAGACATTCAAGACCGCGGCGTTGGGGTATTACAGTGATTGCGGGCGGTGGCCGGATGACGGGGTAAACTGGTTTACTGCTGAAGAAGAGGCCATGTTTATTACCGGGCAGGGACAGCCAGCAGGTTGGGATGGCCCGTATGTCGAGCGCTGGCCGGATCCGCCATGGCACGGGAGTTTTACATACGGCGGGTCGTCTATGAGCGGGAGTTATGACTGGGATTACTGGGTGAATTGGTCACATTGGGGGGCGGTGCCTGCGGGCACGATGACCTGCGGGGTGAGTATTTCCTGTCTGCCTCAGAATGCTGCTGTGCGCATAGATGAGAATTTGGATGACGGGAATCTTTCGTCGGGGAAGGTGCGCTGGTCGAGTTCTTACGCGAACGGGTTTATGACGGTGATTATTATTCAGGGGGATGCTTCAATGTAAAAAAAGGATGGATATGTTTTTAAATGTGCAGGAAAAGGGGATATGTATGAAATGTTTTCTTCCGTTATTGTTTTGCCTGGTTTTCCCGGTTGTTGTTTTCACTCAGGATGCGGCGGTGAAGCCCAAGGTTTTGGTGGTTTATTATTCCCGTGATGGGCATACGAAGAAGGCGGCTGAAGCGCTGGCGAAAAAATTTGGCGCCGATATAGAGGGGCTGGTGGATATTAAGAAGCGGACGGGGCCGGTAGATTCCGTTGCCGCGGGGAAGGATGCCGTTACGCATAAACTTACCCGGATCGCGCCGGTGAAGGCGGACCTGGATGCGTACGGTATTATTCTGATCGGCACGCCTTCCTGGTTCAGCAATGTGACTCCCGCGGTGCGCACGTTTGTTTCTCAAAACAATTTTTCCGGAAAGAAGACCGGGGTTTTCGGGACTGCGCATATGACCGGGGTTGGGAGCTGTATGAATGATCTGGCGGAACTGGTTGCTCCGGGGAAAGCCGGCGATATTCCCAGGCTTCCGCTGGTGCATAAGGATCTTACCGAAGATATCCTGTCTAAAAAGATAGATGAATTCTATCGCAAGTTTTGAGTGTTATCTCCGGGATTTCCGGAATTCTTCCGAAATTCTCCCGGAAATTCTCCCGGGATTGCTTTCTCTCCGGAAGTATGGTACAATCAAGCCGTGATTATACCGGTAAAGAAAAGTTCGTTTATGCTGAAAGGTTTTATCCCGGATGAATATTCCTAATTACGATTCGGATACGTTTGAAAGCTCGGTAACGCTGATTTTATAATTTTCTATGGCATATATTGTATTCGCTTTGAAATGGCGGCCCAAGAGTTTTGATGAGATCGTAGGCCAGGAACATGTGGTTACTTCGTTGAAGAGTTCCATCGAGAAAGACAGGGTCGCGCATGCCTATTTGTTCGCCGGGCCGCGCGGGGTGGGGAAAACTTCTGCCGCCCGGATTTTAGCCAAGGCATTGAATTGTACGCAGCGCAGGGATTCGAATCCCTGCGGGGAATGCCCTTCCTGCGCGGATATTACCGCGGGGCGCAGTCTGGATGTGATCGAGATAGACGGAGCTTCCAACCGCGGTATCGATGAGATCCGCACTCTGCGCGAAAATGTCAAGTTCGCTCCTGCCCAGGGGAAATTCAAGGTTTATATCATTGATGAGGTGCATCAGATTACTGCCGACGGTTTTAACGCTTTGTTGAAGACCCTCGAGGAGCCGCCGCCGTTCGTTAAGTTCATTTTTGCCACCACGTCTCCAAATAAGGTGATGCCGACTATTCTTTCGCGTTGTCAGCGGCTTGAGTTTCGCCGGATCTCGGTGATGGAGATCATCGCCCAACTGGAAAAGGTGTGCAATGCGGAGAAGATCGATATCGATACGC
>JAQTZX010000026.1 GCA_028687525.1 Candidatus Omnitrophota bacterium | reverse complement strand
ATAATATTGACCTTGTTCTTCAGAAGCAAAGATGCGAGCCGGGCCAGATTACCGGGCCTGTCGGGCACGGAAATAAAAACCACTTCCTTGAGCGCGCAGGCATATCCTTTATCCGCCAGCGCCAGGTACGCCTGTTCGGGCTTGTTAACCGCCAGCTTCATCAAGCCGAAATCTCCCCGGTCCTGTATGGTAAAAGCAATAATATTTATCTTGTTCTTACACAGTTCCTGCGTAACAGATTCCAATCTTCCCGGCCGGTTCTCCAAAAAAATATGCAGTTGTTTGGCCATAAATCCTCCCCTGGCGTATTTTCATCTTTACACATTAACGATTATAATTTCTGCCTCGTATCTATTACCCGTTTCGCCTTCCCCTCAAAAACAGGCAGCACCCCCGGTTCGTGCAATTCAATGACGGCGTTGATCACGATCGCCGCCCGCAGTTCGGTTTTTATCTTTTCTTTCAAAATCTCGATCTCTCCCAGGTCCCCGCGGAACATTTTGGAATAAATCTCGACTTTCACGATCAGCTTATCCAGCGTTCCTTCTTTTTCCAGGCAAATCTGATAATTATTTCCCACCTGGGGAACACGCATGATCACTTCCTCTATCTGTGAAGGATACACGTTCACGCCATTGACGATCAACATATCATCGGTCCTGCCGGTTATACGGGAAAGCCTCCGATGCGTTCGTTTGCATCTGCATTCGCCGCCGTGCACAAAAGCCAGGTCCCTCGTCCGGTATCGCAAAAGAGGGGTGGCCTTCCTGGTCAGAGTGGTAAAAACGATCTCTCCTTCTTTCTCCGGCCCCAGGCTTTCCCGGGTTTTCGGATCGGTTATTTCAAGTATATACGCATCTTCCCAGGTATGCATGCCGCATTTATACACGCATTCAAAAGCTACTCCCGGGCCGTTCATCTCGCTTAAACCGTACGAATTATATACGTCTATATTAAACAAACTTTCCACTTTTCTTCGGGTATTCTCCGAATAAGGCTCGGCTCCCAGGTAGGCTTTTCTAAGATTGAGATCATTGACCGAAAAACCGCATTCCCCGGTTTTGGAATGAATATGCAGCATGTAACTCGGGGTTATGTGCAGTACGGTGGTCTTAAAATCATGCATCAGCTGTATCTGGCGCCTGGTATTCCCGCCGCCGATAGGGATGACGGTCATCCCCACGCGCTCGGCCCCGTAGTGAAGCCCAAGCCCTCCGGTGAACATGCCGTAACTCATCATGTTCTGAAAAATATCTTTCCTGCCCGCGCCGGTGGCCGTGATCGAACGGGCCACCAGATCCGTCCAACGATCAACATCCGCCCCGGTGTGATAGATCACCGTCGGCGTGCCGGTTGTACCGCTGGAGGTATGAATACGCACTACTTCTTCAAGAGACACTGAAAGCAATCCGCCCGGATAACATTCCCGCAGATCATCCTTCGTGGTAAAAGGGATCTTTTCCAGATCATCGAGGGTTTTAATATCTTCGGGGCCGTTAATCCCGGCCTTCTTCAAACGCGCCTTGTAAAACGATGTTTTCAAAGCGCATGATACCGTTTCTTTCAGGCGCTTCACCTGGAGTTTCTTGAGCGACGGCCTGTCGATAGTCTCGAATTCTTTGCTCCAATATCTTACTTCCGGTAATTTACTCATATAAACCGTATCGGTAACGGCACCCTCTTTTCCCTAAAGATTATCAACCTCTTTTTTTCCCACAATCCTGATCTTATTTTTGCCCAGGACCTTTATCGCCTTGTTGATGTCCTCGAATCTGAAAACCAAAAGCGCGTTATCGGAGAATTTCTCCACAAAACCATACATATATTCCACGTTGATATTGCCCGCGAACAGAATTTTCAATATCCCCGCTAACCCGCCCGGATGATCGCCGACTTCCACAGCCACGATATCGGTAAGGTTGGCTGTAAAGCCGTTTTTCTTCAAAACACGCATGGCGGATTCCGGTTTATCCACCACAATTCTCAATATCCCGAATTCTTCGCTCTCGGCAACGGTCAAAGCCCTGATATTGATCTTATTTTTCCCCAACAGCGCGCACACTTCGTACAACCGCCCCTGCTTATTCTCCAAGAATACCGATAATTGAGTCAGTTTCATGCTTATCCTCCCTGTTTCGTTAGTAGGAAAATTACAAACCCGGAACTTATCCCGCCTGAAACATGCTTGAGGGGCGGGATCCCCGCACCCCGAACATAATAAGTTGGACGGGGCGCACTTATACGCTATTTGACCCTCTTATCGACGACCCGTTTCGCCTTGCCTTCACTGCGTTCGATTGTTTTAGGCTCCACCAGTTTTACCTTCGCGGAAACTCCCAGAACGGATTCTATCTCCCGGGTGATCCTTTCTTCAAATATCCTTAACTGTTTAATCTCATCGGAAAAAATTTTATGTTCGACTTCCACCAGAATTTCCAGTTCATCCAGTTTCCCGGCTTCCCGGTCCACCACCAGCTGATAATGCGGCTTGGTGCCTTCAATACCCAGAAGCACATGCTCGATCTGTGACGGGAAAACGTTGATACCCCTGACAATGATCATGTCGTCGGTCCTGCCGGTAATCTTGCTGATACGCGGCGATGTCCTGCCGCATTTACAAATATCATAATTAATGCTCACAATATCCCGGGTACGGTAACGCAGCAACGGCATTCCCAGTTTGGTAAGCGTGGTGATCACCAATTCTCCGGGCTCGCCCTCTTTTACGTGCTTGCCGGTTTTAGGATTAATGATCTCCGGGTAAAAAACATCCCACCAAATATGCAGGCCTTTTTTATGCCTGCACTCCTGCGCCACTCCCGGCCCGACGATTTCGGACAATCCGTATATATCGGTAGCCAGCAGGTTCCAGCTCGATTCTATCTCTTTGCGCATGGACTCGCTCCACGGCTCCGCTCCGAAAACCCCGATCTCCCAGCTGCTCTTCCGCGGATCCAAACCGATTTCCCGAGCCTCCTCAGCCATATACAAACAATAACTGGGAGTACAGGTCAGGATGCGCGGCTTGAAATCGCTCATCAATTTAAGCTGGCGTTTGGTCTGCCCGGAAGAAGACGGGATAATGGTCAATCTCATTTCCAAAGCGCCGTAATGCACACCTAAACCGCCGGTAAACAAACCATAGCCGTAGGCATTCTGGACCATATCCCCTGGTTTAGCTCCCGCGCAGCACAAAGCGCGCGCCATCACCTCCGACCACAATTTGACATCCTCCTTGGTATACCCTACCACGGTCGGATTACCGGTGGTCCCGCTCGACACATGTATCTCGGTGATATTTTCAAGAGGCTGGGAGAACAAACCGAACGGATATGCGTCGCGGATATCATCCTTGGCCGTAAACGGCAGTTTCCCGATATCATCGATACCTTTTATCAAAGCAAGATCAACTCCACAGGCATCCAGTTTCTTTTTGTACAACGGTGAATTATTATAAATATAATCCACGGTCCGTTTCAGGCGCTCCGACTGGTACTCTTTCAACTCCCCGGAAGCCATACATTCCATTCGTTCATTCCAGATCATAACGCATCTCCTTTGGTTCCGCCGCCTTGTTCACGGCCTTTCAAAAACACGCCTTTATTTTCCCGCGGATTCTTGCCCGCAAACACGATCTCTATAGCTTCGAACCAGAACTGTTTATCTATGGAAAGATACCGGGAAAGCGCCCCCAGGAGAAAAACATTTATGTATCTTCCCTGTCCTTTCAACGCCCCTTTCCCTCTATTCAAATCATCAACAAGGCAAACCCCGTTATTTTTAAGAAAACTTTTCAAGCGGATGAATTCCTCTCCGTCGAAAGGAATTATGAAATCCGCTTCCCCTTTTGGGATAAGCGGAGAAAACACTTCTTTCCCGAACCTTAGATGCGATTCAACCGAACCGCCGCGCTGGGCCATCCCGTGCATTTCGGATTTCTTCACATGGAAACCGGAAAGGACCGCCGCCCATCCGCAGACCTCGGCCGCGGCCAATACCCCCTGGCCTCCCCTGCCGCAGAATAAAATGTTAACTATATCTTTTTTGTTCATCTTAGGTTATAGATTATAGGCTATGGACTATAGAGGAGAGGAATCTCACCGTAAGTTCTTAAAAACTTTTCCCCCGCAGCCTATAGCCTTAAACGGACATACCTGCGCGCACAAACCGCATCCGGTGCAATACAATGGGTTTATCTCAATCAAACCGGATTCTTCTTTTATTAAAGCCGGACAATCGATCTCCAGACATAGATAACATTTTTTGCACTTCTGCGCCTGATAAGAAGGAACATCCGTCCTGGTGCGGTCGATCAATTTACACGGCGCCCGGGCTATGATCACGGAAAGAACATCCCCCTCCAGCCTTTTCTTTACCCCCGACTCCAAAACCTTGATATTACGCGGGTCTATAACATCAACTGCGGCCACGCCGCACGCCTTGCACAATTCTTCCAGCCGCAGTCTCGCGGTCTCCTCTTTTTTAACGGTCCTGCCGGTGGCAGGATGAGGCTGATTACCGGTCATGGCGGTCGTCCCGTTATCCAGGATGATCACCACTCCTTTAGCCTTATTATAAACCATATTGATCAATCCGGTGATACCTGAATGCACGAAAGTCGAATCGCCGATAACTCCCGCGATATTTCTGCCCAGCGCCCTGCTCATCCCGTCCATGATGGTTATGCCTCCGCCCATGCATACGCAGGTATGAAGGCTGTTCATCGGAGGAAGCGCCCCCAGAGTGTAACATCCGATATCCCCGGACACGACCGTCTTCAACTTCTTTAAAACCGTGAACACTGCTCTATGCGGACATCCCGGGCACATGACCGGTTTTCGGAGGCGGCCCGGATCCTCTTTTTTATCTTTTCCCCCGAGAATATCCGGGATGTATTCCGGACGCAATTCCCCTATCCGGTAAGAGGCTTTTTTAGTCTTGCATCGAATCCCGGCCGTTCGCGCCTGTTCTTCGAGGAAAGGCTCAAGCTCCTCTAACACCACGACTTCTTTAACCCGGGCGGCGAACGCTTTGGCCTTGCGCTCCGGGAACGGAAATCCCAGCCCCAGTTTCAGGAAAGAAGCGTCCGGATACATCTCCCGGGCATAAAGATAAGAAACGCCTCCGGTAATAAAACCGATCTTTTTATTTTTCAGCTCCATCCTGTTCAAAAGTGTATTCTCGGAGTATCTCTGCAGGCGCACAAGCTTCTCTTCAAGCACGATATGACGCTGATACGCGTTCCGGGGCACCATCACGTATTTTTCCGTATCCACCCTGAATTCCCGGGACGGAATATCCTTCCGTGCCCCGATGACCATGTTCTCTTTGGTATGCGCGATCCTGGTAGTAAGGCGAAACAAAACCGGAGTATCGAATTCTTCACTCAAGGATAAAGCGACTTTTACGAATTCCCGAGCTTCCGCGGGACTGGAAGGCTCGATCAGTGGGATCTTGGCAAACTTGGCGATAAAACGATTGTCCTGTTCGTTCTGGGAAGAATGTATCCCGGGATCATCTGCGGTCACCACTACAAAACCCGCATTCACTCCGGTGTAAGCGGAGGTCATTAACGGGTCCATGGCCACATTTATACCTACATGCTTGGAGGCATAGAGAGCGCGCCATCCGGCTATGGAAGCGCCAAGCGCAACCTCAAAGGCAACTTTCTCATTCACCGACCACTGGGCATCGACCCCTTTACAGCAGGAAAGGTATTCCAGTATCTCGGAAGCGGGAGTACCCGGATACGAAGCGGCAAATCTAAGGCCTTCTTCATAAGCGCCCTGGGCAAGGGCCTCGTCACCGGATAGGAATACAACGCGGTTAGATAAAAGCTTATCCATGTTTTATTTCATATGCTTCCGCCGAAGACGGATCCGCCTCCGGCGGGCATAAACTCGTAAGCTCGTAAAACCATAAACCAAAAACATATTTTGATTCATGAACTTACGAGCTTACGAACTATGAGCTGAAAGTTTCATTCGACTCTATATGTGTTTAAAACAATGTTCAACGTGTTCTTTGGACATTTTTTTAGTAAAAACACTCACTAAAAAAACAGTCAACAGCGAAATCGGCAATATCACGATTATCGGATCAACCATAGTCCAGGGGGCATGAGCCAGTGTAGGCTTATTAAAGATGAATTTGCATATCCCCATCGGTTCCGATTCAGCCTGATGAACAAACAACAGCCAGAAAAGCGTCCCGAAAAATCCCGTGAACATACTGGCTATGGCTCCGGACCTTGTCGTCCCTTTCCAAAAAAGCGCTCCGATATACGCAGGCAGGAACGTAGTGGCGCATAACCCGAAAAATATCGCGGCAGCTATAGCAATAATACTACCCGGCAGCCTGTATCCCAGCACTATGGTGATCAAAACCCCCGTCAGAATACCTATACGGGTGATCAATACCGTATATTGCGACTGTTTCCCTCCTAAAAGGATTCTTTCAAAAAAATCCCTGCCGATCGCGGTACCCATAGTATGGAACTGTGAACTGGAAGTCGACATTGCCGCCGCCAAAAGGGTCAACATGAATACATACACAAACCAGACCGGCATCGCGCTGTTGATATACGCCGGAATAATCTTATCGATGTTCCCCCCCGCCACATCCAGGGAGATATTCCCGAACTGCGGATGATTAAAAAAATACACGTTGGTAAGCGCCCCGACCACAAAAGCAACCCCGGTCATGACCAGAATGAAAATCCCCCCTGCCGGAACGGCCCGATGAATTTCTTTATTGCTCTTGACGGTCATAAAACGCACCGCCAATTGCGGCTGGGTCAAAACCCCGAGTCCCACTCCCATGACAATGGTAGTTACCAACTTCCACCAAAGCGGGGACGCAGTCGTCGGCATCCGGGTCCAGCCGAGATGCCCGCCGGCAATGAGCTTTGCCGGGACCTTGTCCGCCATACCCGCCAAAGCCTGATGCGCGGTTACCACCCCTCCTAATTTCACATAGGTGAATACTAAAAGAACAATCATCCCCACGAACATAATCGCTCCCTGAAGCGCGTCGGTATACATAACCCCTTTGAGTCCGCCTGCCATAACATAGGCGCAGACGATCAGGGTATAGATCAACAACCCGACCGTGAAATTCACATTCGGGGCAAAAGTCGTTTCTATAAAACGGGCGGCCCCTATCAAAACTGCGGCCGCATACAACGGCATAAAAATAAAAATAACCAATCCGCTGAATCCCTGTATAAAATTTGAGTTAAACCTTTTCCCCAAAAGTTCAGGGAACGTATGCGCGTCCAAACTGTGGCCCATTCTACGGGTGCGTTTCCCAAAGACGATAAAAGCAATAATTATGCCCACAAAAATATTCAGGAATGTAAGCCACAAAAGCCCCATGCCGAACAGAGCGGCAGCGCCGCCGAAGCCGACAATGGCGGAAGTACTGATAAACGTAGCCCCGTAGGAAAGGGCCATAACCACCGGATGAACGCTCCTGCCGGCCACCAGATAATCGAGGGCGGTCTTGGTCTTACGGTACCCATACCACCCCAGGTACCCGATTATAAACAGATATGCGACAACAACGATTGTCAGGATAAGGATATTATCCATTCTGCCTCCTTAAAGTTCTTCCTCCACTTTTTTTTCGTCTTCCAACCATTTCTTATCCTCGGAAGTAATCGGTTCATCCCCCTTGTTCCAGTTAGCCGCTCCATATACGATACAAAATAACGCGCTAAGGATGCACAAAAGATAAACAGACCAGACTTTAGGATCATCAATTCCCAATAAAGTCATCGTATCACCTCCTTCTTTGTGGAGTCCCACGGGCAAGCCCGCGGCACCATTTGTTCTCCACCCGTAGGCGAAGCCATCAGCAAAGGCCCACGGATGAAACCATGGCCTGCGTCGAATGGTCAACCGGGTTTATTCCTTGATTATACCATAAAAAAAAAGGGGGCGGTTCTATTTTTTAGATTTTCGATCTAAAAAATAGAACCGTCCCCTTTTTTTACATCCCGGGCGGCCACCAGATCCACCCCCAGCCCCAGAAAATTTTTCACGATTATTTCGCCTGTACGAACGGGCCTTTCTACCCGTATGCGCTTGATCTCTCTCATGGCTTCCTGAATCCTGGACTTCGGAATAGGACTGTTTGTCCTGACCGGCAGCATTTTTATATCCAGGCCGCGGGTTAAAACCGCGGAAGTCATGATGCGCACGGGATTCTCAACTTCGGCAACAGCGTATTTCTCCCCTTTAGGACACCGCTGCCCCTGGACCTTCACGACTTTACAGTTCTCGATATCAACGGAAAGGCCGCATCCTTTGGGACACTCGATACATGTCAGATGTTTAATAATCATTATACTGCGGGTAACGAAGGCTACTTATGGTTATACCGAATTACTTGCGCGGCATTTCGGTTAACAGAGGTTACTTTTGCTAACCTTACATCAACCATCTTTAACCTCCTTTAACTTTCTTAAACCTTTTCCTTTAGATCACCTATTATACTTCCTAAGAACCTACAGCACAAATCACAGAACTAACAGTATGATGAAAAAACCTGCCGGCAGGCAGGCCCAATCTGCTGCGTTGCGTAAGAGGGTTTTTCAGCACCCTGCTAACTTATGCTCAACCGGCCGACAAGTATTCCGCCGCCATTCTTCCCGCGAGCTCACTATCCCTGGTCACCGAATCCGCCAGATCATACACTTTATAGGCATTTCCGCAGACAAAAAGACCGGGAACGGAAGTTCTATTGACCTGTTCCGAAACCGGAGAATTGGTTTCCCTGTTCAGCGCAACCCCCGCCATTTCTATAAGCTCATTTTCAGGGATCAACCCTACGGAAATCAAAACCGTGTCACAGGATATCTCGAATTGCGAACCGGGGATCTCCCGGGAAGCATCGTCAACCCTGCTCACCAGCACTTTTTCCACCCTGTCTCTTCCGCTGATACGGGAAATCTTATGGCTGAAATAAAGCGGAATATCGAAATCTTCTAC
Organism: Candidatus Omnitrophota bacterium; assembly: GCA_028687525.1. Lineage (GTDB taxonomy): Bacteria > Omnitrophota > Gorgyraeia > Gygaellales > Profunditerraquicolaceae > JAQTZX01. Next base: position 2,170 of record JAQTZX010000026.1, on the reverse strand, counting down.
GCACTGCACTACATTACGCACTAATCCCCTGCTTTCCTTCCGGATCTCTATGACCGCTTTTACCTGCGCGCCTTCCAGGACAAGCCTGCGCGCCATGATCAAGCCGATATCACCTGAACCGACGATCACCGCTGATTTACCGGGCAGGAGGCCTTCGATATTTATCAATTTTTGTGCCAGCCCCGCGGAAAATACCCCCGCAGGCCTGGTTCCCGCGATATGCACCATTTCCCGGGTCTTTTCCCGGCACCCGGTTGCCATGATCAACGCCCTGGCTTTCACCTCCTGTAATTCACCGGGCTTAATATAGGTAAGCTTCTTTTCGGCGGTCAAACACACCACAAATGATTTCAGCGAAACTTCGATCTTCGGGACATTTCCAATCTGCCTGATAAACCTGCCCGCATATTCCGGGCCGGTAAGCACTTCTTTAAAATAGCTCAATCCGAAACCGGTATGCACGCACTGGTTCAATATGCCCCCCAGATACTGGTCCCGCTCAAGAAGAAGTATATCCCGCACCCCGTTCTCATACGCGGATAATGCGGCAGCCATTCCCGCCGGGCCGCCTCCCACTATGACCAGCTCTCGTTCAAAAGAAAGCGTTTTCTTCTTTCTTGTCATAATACCATGTAAAAGGTTAATGATGGTTAAAGTAAAGTTAAAGTAAGGTTAATGGCGGTTAAAAAACAATACCGCCCACATACCGGGCAACCTTCTTTAACCAAACTATTGTTTACTAAGCCATCATTAACCATCTTTAACCTACATTAACCTTGTTCTTCCCTTCCTCCCTTGACTATCTCCGTGCCTTCTCCGCGTTTTGTTACTGCGGTAACGGCAATGCCCGATTCCTCCGCCAGTATCTTCATTATCCTGGTAGTACAGAAACTCCCGTGGCATCTTCCCGCCTGCGCGCGGGTGCGGAATTTTATCCCGTCCAGGGTTTTTGCCCCGCGTTCGACGGCCTCGCGTACCTCCTGGGCCGAAACCATTTCACAACGGCAGACGATATCTCCGTAGGCGCGGTCTTTTTTGATCAGATTTTTTGCCTGCGCCAAAGGCATGGCGAATAAATGTCTGGTCTTGCGGCGGTGCGCATAAAAGACGGATTTTTTCCTCAACCCCAAACCGTGTTTCTTCAGGATATCAACGGCCAAAAGCGCTATAGCCGGCGCGCAGGTCAACCCCGGAGACTGGATCCCGGCCACCGTAACCAGACCGGGGAACGAATTTTCATGACGGATGATAAAATCATCACCCGCAACCGGCCTCAACCCCGCGAAATACGCGATAATATCGGACCCGTCAATGGAAGGCACCATTTTTTTCACGCCGGAAAGGACTTTCCGGAAACCTTCATCCGAAGTGGAAAGGTCATATTTATCCCCGGTATCATCGGCGGTGGGACCGATCATGGGATTACCGTCCGCGGTCTTTATAACCAGAATACCTTTGGAATTCCCGGAAGGTACGGGAAACAGGAGATACCGGGTCATATTGCGCTTTTTTTTATCCAGGATGAATTCCTCTCCCTTACGCGGATGGATCTTAAAATCAAATATCCCGGCCATGCCCGCTATCTCATCGGCGAACAGCCCCGCGCAATTTATCAGGAACCTGGAACCGAACACGCCACGGGAAGTAACAATCTCAAAACCACGGGGAGAAGAATTCCGCCTGTGCACAGCGGAAACCGCGTGTCCGGGATAAAACTCAACCCCGTTTTTTTCCGCGTTCTCGCACAAATCATATACCAGACGATACGGACTGATGATCCCCGCGGTAGGAGCGTACAACGCGGCTACGGCATCCCGGCTCAAGTTAGGTTCGTTCCTTACAAGCCAACCACGGCCCACAATCTCCAAACGCGGAACTCCCAGCATTTCCGCGTCGCGCTTTATCTGCATTAAACGGTTCAGGTCATCTTCGCTGAAAGCTACGATCAACTCTCCAACCTCTTTAAAATCAACCCCCAATTCCCCGGCAATAACCCGGGTAAGCTCGTTCCCCCGCACGCACAACCGCCCCTTGAGAGACTGAAAATGATTCTGCGTCCCGGGATGAATGATCCCGCTGTTGGATTTGGAAACGCCGAACGCCGGCTCGATTTCCTTCTCCAATACCGCGATGCGCAGTTTATACCGGGAAAGTTCCCGGGCAACCGATG
>JAQTZX010000025.1 GCA_028687525.1 Candidatus Omnitrophota bacterium | reverse complement strand
TGATTCAGGAATATCCAATCCAGCACCTCCATCTTGTGGAGATACAAACAAGCCTCCGGGGCAAGATACCTGATCCCGTCAACAAATAACGTGCCTTCGTTGGGAACATATTCCTGCAAAGACCCGGTCATATTTCTACCGTTAATACGCAGTTTGACAAAACCAATCCGCGGAGTCGCAACCCCCAATAACTTATAGACACGGTAAATCGCAATTGAATTAAATTTCTCGGTACAGCATAAAAATCCGGGGGGCTTTAAATAATCCCGTTGCGGCAAACAGGGTTTAAATATCCACCGTTGCCCCAAAGGATCTTTAAGGATTATCTTTACGGTCTGCCCGGAGGCATACTGACTGCTTTTATCGTCAAAACGGAACGACAACGCTCCAAACAATCCGTCCTCCGCATGCCTATATTCCTGGAAAACGGAAAACAACTCCGCATAGGCGCGAACGATTTTACTCCGTTCCCGCAGATGAACGGCGGTAAAAAGCGGAATCACGGCGACAGCGCAAAAGAAGATAATCCACCGCTTCTTCATATGCGTTTTGCCGCCTTTCCGAGAACCATATTCGCGTAAAAAACCATATCGTGCCTCCGCTCGACCGAAGAACTCCAATCCCGCTATCCGTTATCTCCGTTAAAAGAAAACGTCTCCGCGATTTTGGCGGCAACTCCGGAATACCGGAAGAATTCATCCGAATAAGCAACCATGAAAATGCGGATAACATATTCCCCGGCGGGAAAATAATAATCCGCAATCGTAAATTCTCTATCGGAGAGAACATACCGGTTGTTTTCACCGGGGATCATGGTAAATACCGCTTTTACGCAGGACTTCCCTGTTCCCGATAAAAACTCAACCGGATACTCCCGCAGATGAAATTCCTCCCCCTTATTTCTTTTCACGGATAAAGCATGAGTCCGCAACCGGTCTCTCACAAACTGTAGCAAGTCTTTATCCGAGTGCCGGCCGATAACCTGTATTAAAATCCAGGGAATCGGCTTATCGCCGGACGGAATAAATATAATCTCCCTCCCGGCCCTTACCTTTAACTGCGACACAGAATTCAACGCTTTTTGCTCGATCCGCTGCCAGGACGACGGAATCAACACCCGGAATCCGAACATATCATTCTTATAAACCCTATAATCGCATTCATACTTCTCCGTGTTCTCACCGCCGTTTTGCGCTTGCTCCTTTTCCGGGTCGATCCCGGAGATCTCGTCGAAAAAATACGGAAGGGGATATGAAATTCCGTCTTGTATGAGCTTGATATACGTATCGGTCTTTTCCACGACAACGCCCTTCAGAATCTCGCCGTTTTTAAGACGCACGGTATCGCTCTTTGCCGGAAGGGGGTGGAGAATCAATGCCAGCAAAATAAAAAAACAGACAATCCCGCGCAATTTCCGGACCGCCTGTCCGCGGTAATCCTCTTTACGGTTATTCTCCATAAGTCGGTTATACTCCCACTTCGCCACAACAGCATTGAACTTCGCACCCTGCTCGCACAGAAGCAAGACTGCCCTGCGGTTCCCAACAAATATATTTTATCACTATCGCGTGTTTTGCCAAAATAAAAAAACCGAAAAAACAAAAAAAAGGGGACGGTTCTAAAAAAAGGGGACGGTTCTATTTTTCTTGTTGTAAAAAATAGTTGAAAAATAGAACCGTCCCCTTTTTTTATTTTTGATTTGCAATAACAGCTAATTTTTTACTTATTGCTTATATCCTGATAATATATTATAATGAATCGTTTCAAACAGAAATTTTATTCCGCCATATGCAGGCGGACGTGGCCTGCGTCGAATGGTCAAGAATGATTTCCCGGTAAACAAATTCGCATAATTCATGAAAACAGCTCCGCTTCTTAAAAAAATAAACAATTGTGTTTCCTCGATCGAGAAACAACCGGTCAATATTTTCTGCCTGGGATGCGCGATTAAAGTGCCGCTTAAAAAAACACTTCTGCCCGCTTTAAAAACGTTACAGCATAGTGCATCTCTCACCGGAGTGAATATAGACCTTGGACACGACGCATATGTATTCAACGCCTCTAAACCCGTCGGCATCAGCCGGAATGTATATCCATCGTGCCGGAAAAACGGTTTTGCCGCATCCGTTGCTTCCGACATTAAAAGATGCGGCGCAAACAGCGCGGTATTATTAACCTCATTTATGCCTCCGGCTGAACAATCGAATATCGAAAATGCCATATCCGGGTTTTACCGGAACATCCCACCAGACAATAAACCATTCCGTATCGGAAAAGGCCACACAATCCAGATTTCAAAAGTACCGTCACAGGAATTCATCTTAGCGGACTATATTATTTCTTCCCCCGGAGACCTGTGTTGCGCGGTAAACCATGACACGATCGTAACGGTTGATTTTAATCTGCGGCACTGCCATTGGCTGAATGTACTCATATCGTTCAACAACGCTCTGAACGATCTGCACGCACTGGGCATATACAAAGATATCTCTCTTTTTCCCGTTTACGATGTATCAAACAAACGCGATAAAAATGACATACAGGAATCATTTGCCACCTATATAAACGGCTTCAAACGATACAACCTCCGGCTTACCGATTGCGGCCCCCTGAATCTGGGGCTGGAATGCATCGGAACAAGTGTCTCCGGATTTACCGACAGAGAGCCCCCCCGTATCTCCGGACTGATACCGGAACAGGTATTGATCATTACCAGGCCGATAGGAGATCTCTCTGCGCTGGTGTGGTATATCCTCGAAACAACCCGCGGCAGGCCGGCCGCGCGGATGCGCGAACTGAAAACGCGCGTGCTCAACCATATGGCGCGTTCAAACATAGGTATTGCCGAAATTATCGCGTCATACCTCCCTCCCCGGGGAAAACCGTTCATTCCGGAAAAACACATAACCGCCTCAAAAGATATTTCAGGCGAAGGCCTCGGTGCCCTGGAAGACATGGCCCTATTCAGTAAAGTCGACATCCACCTTGAAACACTCCGTCTCCATGCATCCGAAACGGCAAAAATACAGGTACGCAATAACACCGCCAATACCAACGGAGCTATCGTTATAGCGGCGCACCGGAAACTTGCACCTCGGATAATGCGGGATATTAAAAAAACAGGTTCTACTCCCTGGATTGCCGGATGGGTCGGCAACCCAAGCCGTTCGCCGAAAATTTATCTAAAAAGATCTCTCAGGGAATATCCTTTCCTACGGAAAAGACCTTACGATATCTTTAACCGGTTCGTCTTTACCTAAAGAGAAAACAGGCTTTCGTATGCACATCGCAATCATTCTCGCGTTCTTGATGACCATCATCACCGCCTCTTCCAATATCTTGCTCAAAAAGGGATTCGTTAAGCTTAACCCTTTTCTGGTCTCTTATTTCTCCGTAATCCTAAGCACGCTGTTCCTGTGGCTGATAACGCTCTTAAACGCCGACCCGCGCTCTTTTGCCAACTATAAAGGCATCGCGGTTTTTGCGATCATCGGCACTTTTGCGCCGCCTCTGGTAAGGACATTCACTTATTACGGTATCCATACTCTCGGAGCCGGAAGGTCGGCTCCTCTGCGCGCATTAACGCCTTTTTTCGCAACTCTTATCGCGATATGGCTGCTGCATGAATCTCCGCATCCGCTTATATTCGCCGGTATCGCATTGATCATCGCCGGTACGGTATTGATAACGCGGGAGCCGGACAATTCCTCGCGATACCGGCCGGCACATTTGGCATATCCGCTGTTCGCGGCGCTTTTGGCGGGGATAGCCGCAAACCTGAGAAAATACGGACTCATCACCATGCCCAACCCCGTATTTGCCTCTGCCGTAGCCGCGACAAGCGCGTCATTATGCATGACCATTTATGTCATCCTGCGGATCCGAAAATACCGCGGCGAAATGAATAAATTCATACTGCACCGCAGGGAACTCGGATATATTACAACCGCCGGAGTGTTAACGTCAGTAGGTGAAATCACAGATCTCAGCGCTCTTCTGTACGGAAAAGTTTCCCTCGTTGTCCCGATATTCGCCACGACACCATTTGTGATCATCCTCTTAAGCGATATTTTCCTCAAAAAGCATGAACGGATAACAAAAACGGTCGTGATCAGCGCATGCCTGATAATCACCGGCGTGTATATCACCATCTCACGGGCTTCCCCTTAAGAAGGTGCCGCGAAACATATCAAAAGTGAACCAACAGACACACATACTTTAATAACTACGGAGATTGCGCGGAAACGATAATTTGGTTTATAGCCGTCATTTTTTTCACCGGGACGCCGCCTTTTTGTATCTTCATTATTTCTTCGGCATATATCTCAAGTGCTTTTCTCTCTCCAGCGGCAAGCGCCGGACTCATGAGCCGCCGTAGACTGGCCAGGGAAGATTCCGTTGCCTCACGCAGTCCCTTTCCGCCGTAAATCCAATAGGCTGCGTATACTTTTTGTACCTCTCTCATCCCTTCCAGGGAGAAAACGACGGTTATATCAGAGGCGAATGGCGGAGTCTCTTTTAATACTTCCAGTTCTTTTTTCAAACGGCCGGTTTCACTTATTATCCCGGCGGTCAGATCAGCAATATACCGTAAGCGGCTTTCATCAGTACAATGGCACGATTCATATCTTTCTTTTTTCTCCCGTGAAATCCCGCGATAGAACGTTTCAAAATCAACAGTGCTTTCCCGCTTACGTTTAAGAATATCACTCGTTTGTAAATCTGCATTCCGGATGTATGCGCCGAATCCGCGGTTTTCCCCGGATAAGACAGGGGGCCGGGCGCATTGGTAAAAAAGAATCTTTTGGATGTACTCTTCGGGAAACCCGCGTACAAACGATATAAAGTCGGCTGAAGAACAGACGTTGTAATCCAGCCTGCCGCGGATATAATTCTTCCAAAACCAGTAATACGCACTGCCGATACGCCCCCGGTCCCTCGGATTAAGCACTATTTTCAAAGGATCATCCGTGTCATAACGAAGCTGATAATTCCTTATGCCTCTCAACGAAGATTCATTATCAACACGCATAAGATACCGGGGAGATATATCCGAAGCATATGCCAAAACGAGAAAATTGGTCAGATTGGCGTCATGGTTGGCGAATATCCAGTCCACAACCTGCGTTTTATGGAGATACGCGCATGCTTCCGGGGAAAGATACGCGACCGTTTTTTTAAACAAGACCCCTTCATTGGGAACGTATTCCTGAAGGGCCCCTGAAAGAGTCTTCCCGTTTATGCGCAAATTGACGAAACTTATCCTCGGAGTCGCAATCCCCAGTAGTTTATATATCCGGTAGACGGTTATGGAATTAAATTTATCGGCGCAGCAGAGCGGCTCGCCGGTGCCGGGAAACCTGTCGGAGAGGCACGGTTTGAATATCCATTTCCTGCCCAGGGGGTCTTTAAGAACAAGCTTTATTGTCTGTCCGGCAGGAGACGGCAGGTTGTCATCCGCGGAAAACGATAACGATTGGAACACCGCATCTTCCGCATTCAGGTATTTTAAATAAGCGGTAAATAAATCATGCTGCGCACGCATGACCGTTCTCCGGGTACCCGAGATAACCGCAATTTTTACGGCAACAGCGATAAGTAACATCGGGACAACACAGAAAAAAATCAGGTTGGGTCTTCTCCAAACACGCACAAGAATCATCTCCCCGTAATTTTTCCGGCCGGGACGTTACAGTCCCGACCGGGCACACGTTTTCCTGATCAAGAGACCGAACCGGTATCCCGCCATGCCTCCCACGGCAGAACCTGCCGCTCCCCAAAAAGTCTGTATCCCGATATACCAGGGAGCGTAAAATTGATGCCATATATACGGGGCGGAAACAAGATAAAAATACAGATACACGACACTCCCCCGTAAAACACCGGCGCTGAAAGCGGCGCCGTACGAATCAAGGAATCTTCCTCTCAACAGGAAAAACAATTCCAGGCTCGTAGCCTCAATCAGGGCATACGGCCACCAAAGCGGATTTATACCCGTGAGCATTATCTGTATAAACAGCCGATGCCCGCACACCATGAAAAAAACAATACCGGGCTTAGGAATAAGCCCTATGCCTATAAATAATACGCACGTAATAGGAATGGAGAAGAAAAAAGTATGAAAAAACGGGATCCTCCCCAGCCCCATTTTAAAAGGCACTATTGAAACATACATCAGAATAATAAAAAACGATATGGTGATCAGTTCGAAAGTATTAAAGTCGAAAAAACTGTTCTTTCGTCTCCCGTCCGGAGAATTTTTGTCCAGAGCAATCCCTCTTGTCTCGGCCGCGAATGCCGCGATCTTCGCCTGCCGCAAAGAGTTAACCACCAGCGGGATGAAGATAAACCGTATCATCCGAAAGGCGCCGTTGATACTTCTTGTTTTTATGCCGCGCATTCTAAGCGCCAGTACGATCCTTTTTGATTGTTCAAACATAAACGGCAGGAATCTTATACTCATCGTTATCACAAAACTGAAACTGCGGGAGAACCGCAGGCGGACAAGCGCCTCCACCATATGCGCCGGATGTGTACTGATCACCACCGTTACCGCCATTGTCAGGGCCGCAATAAGCCGTAAAGACTGCACCAGCCCATATATCATTCCCTCTCTATACATATATATACCACCGGTAAAACGGCCCACCACCGGGAAATCATCGGGAACGAGAGTAAAAACCGCCGTCTTCGGCTCAAACGAATAAAAAACAGCCTGGCTCGCAAATGTAGACAATACTACCGCGGCAACGGCAAAAAATAAAAGCCGTATCCGCCCAAAACCCGGCCCGGCAAGAAATAAAACCAGCAGTACCGCCGCTGCCAGCAGGAATAACTCCCGCGGCGAATTGAGAATAACAATCAGTATCGAAACCGCTATACTGTACGCGATCTTGATCTCCGGAGATAAACAATGTATAAAGGTATTTTTATGCTCGTATTTCATCTGAAACCACTCTCCCCGCTTCAAGCCGGATCACCCTCCGGGCGTACATTTCAACAACATTCATATTATGCGAAGAAAAAATCACCGTTTTGCCTTGCGAATTCAATGCCGCCGCGGTATCCATAAGCCTGACCCAGTTTGCCCGGTCAAGGCCGGTAGTTGGTTCGTCAAGGATAATAATTTCCGGGCACATGGCCAGTATCGAAATAAAAGCGACCCTTTGCCTTTCCCCGCAGGAAAGCTGGGAGGGATGCACACCCCGGTATTGTATCATACCGTATGCCTCGAGATACACTTCGGTATCGCATTGCACCCCAAGCTGGCGGGGGCCGAATGCGATCTCATCCTCCACCGTAGCCGCGAACAACTGCTCGTCGGGATTCTGAAAAAGAAACCCCGCCTTTCCACAGATATCGTCAAGGGTATACCGAACCGCCCCCTCCAGTTCGATCTCGCCTTTCCCGGCACGAAGAATCCCGAGTATCAGCTTGAAAAGCGTCGTTTTCCCGCTTCCGTTATCGCCGACAACCGCCGTAAATTCTCCCTTGCGAAAATCGAGATTGAGCCCCGTAAAAATTTCCTGCCGGCGTCTATAACCGAAACTGACATTTTTTATTCTGACCGCCGTTCCGGAGGAGAACACCGGCGGATGCCGCGGCATCTCTGCCGGGAGGATTTCCACTTCTCCCGGAAAAATCACACCGTCTTTCAGGGATATTTTTTTATCGATCAAATGTTCAAGATAGCCGGGCTCGTGTTCGGAAATGATCACGGTTGCCCCTTCGGATTTCAATCGTTCCAGTATGATCAAAAACTCCTTTTTCCCTTTTTCATCCAGGTCGGTGGTGGATTCATCAAACAAAAAGATATCCGGGGCAAGCGCGTACACTCCGGCAATAGCCAGCCGCTGTTTCTGCCCGTTCGACAATTCGTCGGCCGGCTTATCCGCAAAAGGAACAAGCCCCATACGGATAAGCGCCTCATGCACACGAACGGATACGGTACTTTCCGGCAAGCCGGCATTCTTGCAGCCGAAGACAATATCTTCCCGTACCGTAGGCATAAATATCTGCAGGTCGGGATTCTGAAATACGATCCCCGCTGTAGACGCGACCCGGCTCACCGTGAGAACGGTCGGGTCCAAGCCGTTCACGTTTATCTCTCCCGTGAGCTTACCGCCGTAAAGATGCGGGATAATGCCGTTCAGGCAATATAAAAGGGTTGACTTCCCTGCTCCTGAACGCCCCTCCACCAGAACAAATTCACCGTCATTGATATCAAGATCGATATCTTTCAAAACCGGGAATTCGGTATACGGATACGTATACGTAAGACGCCGTACCTTTATCATTGCATCATTTCCTGAGATGACTGGTAAATAAATCGATAATTCCCGTGTAATCTTCGCCGGACGAACGCGAGAAAACAATATTCTTCAAATACCGTCTTGCCCGTAAAGAAACACGTTCCACTTCGCTCTGATCAGGTTCGCGGAAAGGCAAACCGAATACTTTCATGTATCCGATAACACGATAGGGTATGTTATCGTCGATACTCGCTATAAATCCGGCTATTTTCCCGGTCTCATCCCCTTCGATGAGACCGGGAATGTAAACGGAAGAGGCCGAAAGTCCGATACCTTTGTTATAGATACGGCGCAAATTCGAAAAACAGGGTTTATTCGATCTTCCGGTATATCTGACATGCAAAGAATCGTCAAACGCCTTCAGGGATATATTCACATGATCGACACCATCAAGATCGGGAAGTAAATACCCGTTTGTCGACAAACCGACGTGACAGCCTATCGTTTTTTTCAACGTCATCGGCAAACGAATGAATTCTTAGTTTTCCTCCGGGGCGCCGCTGAGAATATTCACCCGCTTCGGCATAACGCGGACTAAAAGCGCCAGAACTTCGTCCGTGTTCAGAAAACGGATATTCCGGCGGAGTTCTAAACGGTAAATCTCTTTCCAGTAACAGCAGACACAGTTGAAATTACAGCCGATGAAATAGAGCGTACACGATTTTTTATCCGGATTATAGGTAACACGGTGTATATTCACGTTTACCCCCGCTATAGGCGCGCCTTAATTGCCTCAATCATCATGGAGTCAGCATATTCTTATGCACCAGCATACCCGAATAACTAAAAAAATACGGCTTCGAAACAATTGTCCTGATCCTGACCAGTACCAGGTCATCGGTCGTTTCCAGCAAACGCCGTTTGAACAATATTTCTTTAAGAACAAACCGGAAGAACGACGCGGGGAGGCAAAATCCTGCTTTGATCAAACCTGTTATTTTACCGTCCCTAAGCAGCGAAGCTATCCGTTCCAAGCGTTTGCCGTCCAGGACAGGAACAAGCTTGTCTTTCTTTCTTACCAGATACATCGCGTCAAATTCAAACGGAGATATGCGGATAAACGGGAATTTCGCCATGACCGCAGCCAGGCCGATCTTGATCTTATTCCAGCAGTCAAACTGGTCTTCGGACAAGTGCAAAACCGTGTTGATTAGAAATTTTATATCCTCAACGGACAATAAATGCTCCTTGGTGAACCCGCAGCTTTCCTCCTCCCCTCCAAGGCTCAAAGACTGAAGAGATACCTCGGTCACAAAATTATTCCGAAGCGCGTATTGTAACAAAGCATCAACCTGATTATCGTTGACGCCCTTAACCAACACGGCTTTTATGCCGGCTTTCATCTTTTCATTCTTTATGTTATTAAACGCCTGAAGTTTCAGGTAATATTGATGCTTACCGCCCCTTATTTTCTCATAGACATCCTCATCGAAACCGTCGAACGACATATATATGTATCTCAATCCGGCGTCCTTGAGGATCTTCAGATATTTGCCGTCGGATAATTTCAATCCGTTCGTGGATATGACCGTTATCAATCTTCGTTCCGAAGCAAAACGTATAAGCTCGGCGAGCGACGCGTTTTCAGTAGGCTCGGCCATGCAGAAAGAGACCATTTTCCCGCGATGGGCGGCGATTGTCCGCTTGGCGGCCGCAACATCCAATCCCGCCGGTTTTTCCTTGTTCACCCTGCTGGTAACAAGTTCGCAGATACGGCAGCGCGCGGAACATTCCGTGCGCATCATAAGCGCGAGTATCGGGCGTCTCGGATCGGACCTGCCCCAATCCAACCCTTTTTCTTTATCGGTAGCTCTCCACGGCCAGTAAGACGGCGTTTTTTGCCAGCGGATAATATTCCATTTCCCTTTGTATTTAAGTTTTTTGAAGGTTTTTTTTTCAAACGGGCAATCCTGCAGAATATAAGTGAACCCGTTCTCGAAAACAGCCTGCGCGGGAACAAGACTGCCGCAGGATTCACACCTGCTGACCCCTTTGTCAATGACGCATTGCGGCATTCCACCCCGGTCGTCCTGTGCGTTATCCAGATCGCTCATTTTTCCCTCTCCTTTTCACGTAATACCCCGGCGGTGTTGCAAAATTGAATTCCATGGCTTTACAGCCGTGATCCCCTGAAAACCCGCCGCTTCGCGCCTGCCTTTCGGCAAGTCCGAGGTTCGGAGAGGCCAGCTTTCTTGGTCACGGACAGACATCCCGCCGGAGTGCAGCATTCATCATTCGACGCAGGCCGCGGCTTAAGCCGTGGACCTTTGCTCATGATTCCGCCGCCCCACGGGCGGAAAACAAATGGCGCCGCGGGCTTTGACCGCAGGGTTCCACGCAGTCACCTCCGGCTTTATTCACGGGGTTTTCTGCGCGAAGGCGGATTGATCCCGGCTTAAAACCTCACCGTGACACGGGCGGAAATCATCCGGTCCGGAGCGACCGTATCCCAGTATTCCAGATACCGTTTATCGGCGGCGTTCTCCACTTTAATACTAAGATCGAAATTATCGGTGAATTTTCTGCTCAAGGTGAAATCCAGGACAAAATAGTCCTTTATCTTCTGGGTATTGGCATCGTTGTTGAACACATGCCCGATATGCCTGGCGGCGACCTCAATGTCCGCTATTTTCGGAATCTTAAAAATACCCCCGATGGAATATTTATTCCGCGGGGTATACGTAAGATATTTCCCCTTCAGGGACATATCGGAATGTTTCATGATCTTCGATATGTTGAACGTATAATTGGAAAAAACCGACAACCACCGGAAAATATCGGCCCGCATATCGGTCTCAATCCCGTAAATCTGGACTTTTCCCACGTTTTGCTTTATTTTCGTCGTCCCTCCCAGGCTGTATATCAGATCCGAAACATCGTTATAATACCCGGTTATCCGCGCCAGTACCTGTTCACCGATTTCCTGGTCTACGCCGATCTCATACGAATATGCCTTTTCCGGTTTTAGATCGGGATTCGACTGATACGTCGTAGAACCGTATTTCCAGGTACGGTACAGGTCGTATAACGTGGGCGTGCGGAACGACCGGCCGGCCGCACCGCGGAAGGTGGT
>JAQTZX010000024.1 GCA_028687525.1 Candidatus Omnitrophota bacterium | reverse complement strand
CCGGGACACAAAACCATCCCCGGGGGATGCCCCGGCCAACGGATCAGCCGCGGAATCATCCGACCAGTTGCTCCCGGGCCACATTCCGGTATCCGCGTACATGGAAAAAGCCGCGGTCTTAATCGCTTTGGCATCCGCCTCAACGCGCGCAAGCTTCGCTTTTTCAATAGCCCGGAAAGCATTGGGCGCGATAATAGCAGAGAGCACGGAGATGATGGCGATAACAACGATAAGCTCGATCAATGTAAACCCCTTTATAGAACTTTGTCCTATAAAGGTTTTTGCGGATGACGGCATTAAGCCGCCGTCCGCATAGAAACCGGCAGGCCTCCGGCTAAAACAGGCGGATTTCTCTAACGGGGGAAAAGCCCTTGGATTCATTATCTCTCCCGCTTATTGAAGAGGCTCCTTGATCATCCAGTTCAACGTAAGCGGATCGACAGTCGTATCCGGAGTAACCACCAGATTCTGATATATGAAACCAACGTTAGACCCGCTCAATACCCCGTTGTCAAAACGCTCATCCAGAGTCAATGCGCTCTTGCGCGGGACATTAAACATGATAACCTGCGCCTCACCTGTAATGCCGTTCCCGTTATCATCCCCCGAATAATCGGCGTCCCAGTAATACTGATTCCGGTAAGCGGATGCCGCACTGCCCCAGGGATTAACAGGCCATCTTTCCAGGTACGGGCCGTCCCATCCCGCGACCTGATTCCCGTTGCCGTCGTTGTTGGTTATAAACCCCGCCCCCGTGCCGCGGATCGTGCCGCCCACCCCGATAAGAGGCCAGTTTCCGGTATCGGTATAATAGCTTATCGCCGCGGTTTTAATAACCCTCATATCTCCGGTAGCCTTGGTGACTTTGGCCTTCTCGATCGCCATAAAAGCGCCGGGCGCGATAATTGCCGACAAAACAGCTATAATCGCAATAACTACAATGAGTTCTATTAAAGTAAACCCCGTTAGAGAACTCTGTCCTTTTTCCATCACTTCTCCATTATTTATACTCTATTATATAAAGTATAGACCATTACAAACCCACTTTCAACAACGTTTTACAGGCACGGATTCCCCTGAGATTTATTGCAATTTCGAAAAACACGGATAGACGGGATACAAAAAAACATTCAAAGATGAGTTATTGGGGAAGCTTGCTTCTTACCCTGCCTTCATTCCTTTGTCCGTTCCAATAGGGAACAATATAATACCCCTGTCCAAAAGAGTCTTCCGGGATCACCTGGATGACGCCGCTGGAAACCAGTTCTTCAAGATCCTTCGGCAGCCTGGCGTATACCCGTTCGAATTCACTGACTTTCTCTTCCAGAAATACGATATTCTTAAGCCATTTCAATTTCCGGTCTATCTGCTTAAGCAATTCCCGATCTTTAACCGAGGCCCGCAGCCCTTCAAGGAAATTAACCCCCATCTCCGCCTGCCCGGATTGATAATAAGAAAAAGATATCAAACCTTTCAGATAACGGGGAGCCTCCGGCAGGCGAAACGCTTTCTCGTAAAATTCAGCCGCCTTCCCGTAATCCCCGAGCTGGTAATAATTGAACGCTATCCAAAACGGTATCTTCCACTCACCGGGACGGCGCTCCATGCTCTCCTTAAGGAACCGGATAGCGGGGGGGATCTCCGCCTTACCGCGCGGGGCCACGATACCTCCGATCAAATACGCGGAAGTCAAACGGGAATCCAGGGAAACGGCAAGCCGCAGGTTATCCAATATATATTCAAGGTAACCTTTCCCCGATTCCGACACCGAAAGGATCGCGCGGATATAAAAAATATCGGCGCACACGACGCGAAAACTGCCGGAAGCGGTATTGACATATTGAAACGGGGGGACATAAAAAAACGGGGGGGGGTTATCCGAAACGGAGGATCCTTCCAGTCTATGGGCCAAATACAGGATCCCCGAAAACAAAACCAGGACCGCAATTACCGCTCTGATCTTTTTCATTTTCTTTTGATAAAAATCCATGTCCCCAGAGACCATAAAAATAAACAATACAGCAGGGTATAGAGCGAAATCAATCCCAGATAACCGGCATTCGGAATCTGCGCGTATAACAATCGGGATTTCAAGTCTAATTTATCCAGGTTAGGCAGGATATATTTCAACACGGAAAGCAGAGTGGAAGAGAATTCGCCCTTGACATAAACGGTGGACAACCGCGCCGCTTCGGAAACGATTTCTCCGCAAACATACAGGAAAATCGTACTCAATAAAGCGAGCACCGGAGAGGAGAATAAACAACAAAATACCAGGTTCAACAGTATAACAATCGATAATTTCAGAAAAATACTGAACAACCCCGCCCAGAACTGCCAGAAAAACGCGCCGTTAGCCGCAAGGACCGCCGCCCAGAAGATGCCGGCCAGAGCAAGATAAAAAAAAGCGATCAAAAGGTACGCGCAGACTTTCGAAGCGGTATAAACATGCCGGGGCAGGCACGAAAGATATACCTCCAGGATACGCCCGTTTTTATCCCGGTAAAAGCCGAAAGTGAAACTAAACACCAGGAGCACGATGCCGCCAAGTTCCATTGCGGAAAGCCCCGCTCCCCGCAATACCCGCGCGCTCTCCCCGACCGAAACCATGCTCAGGAAAAAACTTAAACCCAGCAGAAAAAGAAAGAAAAAAACGACTCCCCAGAATATTTTTTCACGGACGGCTTCCAAAAAATTAAGGAGGACGAAAGAAAAAAATCCAACATTCCGACGGGATTTGTCATTCTCCATTTCCACCCTCGTTGTTCAAACCGGTTTCTTTCAGAAAAGCATCCTCAAGAGAATCCGAATGATGCTTTAACAACAATTCCTCAACCGCGCCGGTAAACCGCAGCGCACCTTTATGAATAATCCCTATCCGGCGGCAAAAATTCTCTATATGGGGAAAAATATGCGTGGAAAGAATAATTGTCTTGCCTTCCTTATTAAGTTTTCTTAAAAGGCCGAATATCTGCCGCTGTCCCGCCAGGTCCAGCCCCAGAATAGGCTCATCAAGCACAAGGACCCTGGGATCCTTGATAAGCGCCAGCGCAAGGCCCAACCGCTGTATCATGCCCCGGGAATACGCCTGGATACGTTTTTTACTGTCCCGGGAAAGCCCCACCCATTCCAGGCATTCCCGGACGGAAACCGCCGATCCACGGGAATATTTTAGAAAATTCAGGAATTCAAAAGCGGTCAGGTTAAGCGGAGGCTGGAAATCCTCGGGGAGATAACCGAAATCCCGGTGGATATCGCTGTCGGAGAGTATTTTTCCGTTAAAATATATCGCGCCCTTTTCCGGTCTGAGAAAATGGACCAGACAGCGGATAAACGTGGTTTTCCCGGCACCGTTGAGGCCTAAAATCCCGAAAATCTCTCCTTCCTGAATGCCGAAATCCACGGAATCAAGCGCCCTGAATTTACCATAAGCCTTGTTAAGTTGTTTTATTTCGATAATCATTTGGGCCGAAGGAAAAAGGAGAAATTAAAAAGAGCGATCCCTCCCCTGTAAAAAAGGGATCGCTCTTATACTCATAAACAAAAATCAGAACATAAATTAATTCGTGGTTCCGTCACGAGAGATCAATGAATTCACCGTCGTGCCCGTGTAACGTACCGAACCCGCAGTACCGGAACTGGTACCGTCCAACTGAATGTCGATCTTTGACTGTGCGGTAGTGGGAACGTTGCTGATCACGGTATATCTCTCTCCGGCATTGGCGCACGCTGTACAGAATACGGCTCCTGAAGCGTTTGTATACGTGTAAGCACCCGCCCATTTGGATTGCGGCGGCCATTTCTCAAGATACGGCCCGTCCCAACCAGCGGTAGGCGTTGTTGAATTGACGATAAACAAACTTGCCGCGCACGCCGCTGTAGACGCACAAGAAGGCATCCAGGTACCGGTGTCGGAATAGCAGGACATAGCACCGGTTTTGATAGCCTGTAAATCCGCGATGGTCGCTGAAATCTTGGCTTTCTCTATTGCTTTAAAGGCATTGGGAGCAATAATGGCGGCCAGAACCGCGATAATGGCAATAACTACGATCAATTCTATTAAAGTAAAACCTCTTTTTCCCATGTCCCCTCCTTTTGCGGAAAACCTATTACTTATTAATACTACATATAAAGGTGAAACTTTTTCCTCTTTTCCACCTCCTTTTGTATGATTATAACTCTTTTATTATAATAACTTTCCTTATATTTGTCAATGAAAAATACGCGCAGGGTTGAAACCCAAAAACCGTATTCTCCAGGTAACCGTACATCAAATAAAGTGTAAACCACGCAAATTCGTTTGTCAACCGATATTACCTGATATTATCCTTCCAGGGTTACCCGCATGACTTCTTCAACAGTGGTCAATCCGGCAAGAAGCTTCTCTATAGCCGCAAAACTCAGGGTAACAAGCCCGTCTTTTATGGCAACTTCGCGTATCTCATCCGCCGATACCTTTTTGATCACCAATTCCTGAAGCACGGGGCTGACTTTTAAAAGCTCAAAGATACCAATCCTGCCTTTATACCCGATCTGATTGCAAATTCTGCATCCTCTGCCTTTGGCGAATTTCAAACCTTTTCCGATCTTGTCTTCCAGGCCGAGACTCCTAAGAAGCTCTTCTTTAGGTTCATAGTATTCCTTGCACTTTTCGCATATCCGGCGCACCAGCCTCTGTGCCAGCGCTCCAAGCAAGGATGAAGAGATCAAAAAAGGCTCAATCCCCATATCCATAAGCCGGGTAAAAACAGTGGGGGTATCATTCGTATGCAAGGTGGAAAATACCAGATGCCCGGTCAACGCCGCCTGTACGGCGATCTCGGCAGTTTCCCGGTCCCGGATTTCCCCCACCATAATGATATTCGGGTCCTGCCTCAAGAAAGACCTAAGAGCGGAAGCAAAAGTAAGCCCCGCCTTTACATTCACCTGCACCTGGCGCATGCCCGGGAATTGATACTCCACGGGATCCTCCACGGTCATAATATTCAAATGCTCTTTGTTGATGATCTGCAGGGCGGAATATAAAGTCGTGGTTTTCCCGCTTCCGGTAGGCCCGGTTACAAGGACAATTCCATACGGAGAAGTTATCATTTCTTTAAAAAGCCCGTACTCCCTCGAGGGAAACCCGAGGGACTCAAGCCCTACCACCAGGCCGCTTTTGTCCAGGATCCTCAAGACGACGTTTTCCCCATGAACCGTCGGACAGGTTGAAACACGGAAATCGATGTCTTTATTCCCTATCTTCATGAGGATACGCCCGTCCTGCGGAAGGCGCTTCTCCGCGATATCCAGGCCGGACATGATCTTGAAACGGGACAAAACCGCATTGGAAAGATTCTTAGGCAGGGAAGGCTGGCGCTTTAACATCCCGTCAACACGATACCGTATGTTTAATATTTTCTCTTCCGGTTCGATATGAATATCCGAAGCCTTCATCTGTACCGCCTGCACGATCAGATAGTTGACAATCTTGATTATAGGCGCCTCTTCCCCGAGTTTATCCCCCTCGGCAAGTTTGTCCTTATTGATCGAGGCCACTATCTCGGCCAGTGTACCGGCACCGCCGTAATATTGATCCTGCGCTTTACGAATGTCCAATTCCTGGGCAAGGACCGCCTCCACATTCATCTTGGACATCCGCTGTATCTCATCGATGATAAAAATATTGGTGGGATCGGCCATGGCCACGGTAAGAACGTTTTCGATGATAAAAACCGGAATGAGCTTGTATTCGCGGGAAAAATCCTCGGGTATAAGCTTCAGCAATTCCGGGTCTATTATATACGTGGAAAGGTCGAATGTGGCGATCCCCGATTGTATGGAAAGGCAATGCTCAAAGGCATCCTTGGTAACAAACCCTTTGCGGATGAGTATCTCGCCGAGTTTTTCCCCGGTGATTTTCTGTTCCTCAAGAGCTTCCTGCAGTTGTTTCGGGGCAACCAAGTTCTGCTCAACTATTATCTCGCCTAATCTTCTGTTATCGGGATCTCGCATATAAAAAAAGTTAATATAAAGGTTAAAGATAGTTAAAGATGGTTAAAGATGGTTGCCGAGAACAACCATCTTTAACCTCCATTAACCATATTTGAAACAAATCTTTCCTCCTCATCACCAGAACGTCTTCTGCACCCAGGCGTCGGCATCGCCGACTTTATCCGCGGCTTTGCCCAACACATTTTGTTTTTTTGCCTGGGGAGTCCGGAGGACAGATATGTCCGAAGGAGACTCTTCGGATTTAAGACTGCGGGACGTTTCTCTTAGTATCTCTTTGTTGCGGGCGGTTTCCAACTTGGCAAGGCGGCGCCGTTCCCGTTCTTCTTTTTTAGCCTTAACCTCCAGTTGTTTCTGTTCTTCCAGGAAACGCGCATCTTCCCGCTTGTTCTTTTCCGCTTCCAGCTTTTCCTGATATTTATTCTCTATGTCCTTCTTCGCGGTGTGTTTTTTATACCGCAGTTCCTCCTGCTTCTCCTGCGCTGATTCCATCCGTTCTTTTTCTTTCCGCGTTTTCTCAAGCTGTGACTGCTGTTCATGGAGAGATTTTTCGCCGGCTTGCCGCTTTTTTTCCAGCGAGATATTATCCTGCCGGCATTTTTCCAACTCCCGCCGGGAATTTTTTTCCGCTTTGCGCTCCTGCTGTGCCAGCAATGCCTCCTGCTGTTTCTGTTTTTCCCGTTCGCGTTTTTCCGCGGCAAGACGCGCTTTATCCTGCGCGCGTTTCTGCCGTTCCTGTTCCGCGGCTATCCGCCGGGCCTCTTTATTCGGCCGTTCGTTCTCACGGGACTGTTCCGCGAGGCGTTTTTGTCCGACGGCGCTCTTTTTTCTTTCCCGCGCGGCCTCTTCCCGCTGCGCGCGCAGTTCATCACTTTTCTTCTTTTGCTCAGCCGCGAATCTTTTGTTCTCCTCCGCTGCCTGTTTCTTCCGCGCGATCTTCTCTTCTTTCAACCTGCGCGCCTTTTCAATCTTGCTTTCTTTCGCTTCTCCGGAGGCTCCCCGCAAAACTCCGGGCTGTGCCGGTTCATCCCGTCTAACATCACCTTGCAAAACCGCGGCTTCCGGTTCCCTGCCGGGGCTTACAGATTGCGCGGATTCTTCTGCCGGCTGCTTTTGCCTCTCTTTAAAAACCTGCTCTTGTCTCCCTTTCCCCGTTCCGGATCTTTTCTGCTCTTCTATTTGTTCACGAAGTATCTTTTGTGCCGCCCGTAATTCCCGTAATTCCCGCTGTTTTCCCGTCCGGGTTTTTGACTGCCGATCCTGTTCTATCTGAAGGATCAACTTATTCTCTTTCACGATAAGCCTCTGAAGCCGCTCTTCCATGCGGACAAGGGTTTCGTTTTTCTTCTTCAAAGCTTTCAGCAATACTTCTTCCTGCCGGATCTGATTCTGAAGGAGAATAAACCGCGCCTCGGTTTCCTGAAAGCTTTCCCCAAAAACAAGAGAAACAGGAGAAACCGAAAGAAATATCGCCGCGATGCCCATCGCTGCCGCCCCCATAGTCTTTTTTTTCATAACCGGGCCCCTTGCCGTCTGCGTACGCACAAACATCCGCTATTCCTGCTGCAGTTTTTTTCGCCGTTCAGATAATAAATTCTGTTTATCCTGCAAAGCCTCGACATCTTTATTCCTCTTATCAATATCGGCCTCGAGCTTCTTCCGCGCAGACGCCAGAGATTCCTGCTTTTGCGCCAGCTTATCCATCTTCTCCGCCAGTTTTTCGTATTTTTTATTCTCCTGATACTCCAACACCAGCGACATCTGGTCCTCCCGCTCCCGATCCTGCACAAACTTTTTTCCCGGGCCGTATCTTTCTTTTCGTTCCATGCGCACAAATTCATCGGGAGTGATGATAGTGGGAGAAACAAAAATCAGCAATTCCGTTTTATCCCGTGTGGTTTTCTTGCTTTTGAATAAATAGCCAAGCCCCGGCAAATCCCCGAATAAAGGAATTTTTGTCTCGTCATCTATTACTTTGTCCCTGATCAACCCGCCGATAAGAAGCGTCTGGCCGTTGCCGATCACCACCTTCGTGGAAGCAGCCCGTCTGTCGATAATAGGAACGGTATAGGGGATGGACGTAGAGCCCTGCTGCACGATCAATTCATAGTCGCCTGTTTTCTCGCTTACTTCGGGATCCAAAGCCAGGGAAATCGTCCCGTCGTCGTTAATAGTCGGAGTGGTTTTGAGAGTAATGCCCACGTCTTCAAAATTAATCTCCCAAGTGACGGTAACCGCTCCGGAATCACTGACATCCACCTCCGGTTCAGCCCAGGGAAGCCGTTGCACCACCTGGATGACCGCCTCACGGTTATTCACCGTGGTCACCCGGGGAGCGGAAAGGATATCGGTAGCCATCTCATCAGCCAATGTCTTGACCACCACATTGACGTTCTCGTCAAAAATAGCGATGGTAAACGGGGCTTGCTCCGTACCGGTAGACTGAGCGGGAGGGTAAACGGTCGATTTATAACCGATCGCCTGGCTGATCAATCCCGGCGCGCCCGGATAAGCAGATCCAATGGTGGAACTTCCCAGTTTATACCCCTGTTTCTCCGCGAAAAGCTGCCAGTTAACCCCCAGCGAATTTTCCTTTTGCAGTTTCACCTCCACCACCCTGGCCTCGATGAGCACCTGCTTGGGAGCCACGTCAATGGCGGAAAGATACTGCTCGATCCTATCAAGATTCTCCGGATAATCGATTACCACCAGGGAATTCGGCTCGTCCCCGAACACCACTCTTCCGTCAGCCGACAAGAGAGATTTAATGTTATTGCTGATCTGCTGGGCATAGGCGCAGGTACCGATACATAATAAAAACAACAGTAAAAATATCTTCCTCATTATCCTCACCCTCCTCCGGAAGAACCGGCAGTTGTAGTTGATGCCGAACCTGACGCCGCACTCGTACCCGTGCCCGCCGACGCCGCGGACTGCCCCACCACATCGGCGGCTTTGAGATATTTCAATTTAAAAACACGGCTGGCCATTTTCTGATCAATACTGTCCAGGTATTCTTCTATCTTTTTCACATTCACCGGATAGTCGATAACAATGACCGAATTAGGCTTTTCACCCAGCAGGATCTTGCCCTGCGGGGAAAGCAGATCATATATGGTACTCTGACCCTTTGATGAAACGCCGGATGTCCCTCCTGCGGACGATGAAGTCCCAACCGGAGATGATGCCGGAGTCCCCGCGGCAGCCGCCGTCGTCACCGGCGAACCGGCTGTTGTTGTCCCGGGAGCGGTTACCCCCTGAAGAATTTTTTTCGCTTCGATATATTTAAGGATGTATATCTTCGTGACAAAATTAGGTGCTACGCGGAAGATATTCCCTTTCTTCTGAATAGTAAGATTGCTCAACTCCGCGATACCATCCAGCGCCTCCTCAAGAGAAATAGTGGTAAAACTGGCGGTAATAGTACCGCTGACTTTCGAATCAACAATGATATTCAAGTCATAATCGTGTGCTATGACACGAAAAAAGTCCATCAACTGCACATCGCGCAGCTCAATGGAATAAAGCGGCTCCTCCGACTCCAAACGCTTTATCTCCATCACCGGGACAGCGGGCGTCAGGCTCTTCTTAGCCTCGTTCCCGGACGGTTGGGACGTCTCATCCGTCTGCCGGGGATGAGCATCTCCCTGATCTTTACGCTGTTCAGAAATATCCCCGGCCTGCGGCGGCTCCTCCTTTTTTTCCTGCGCCCAAAGTCTGCCTGTACCGGGCTGGAAAAAACTGGCCAGAAGGATAAATATAACAAGGACTTTGATTGCTTTCATATCAGGTTTTAGGTTGAGATCCTGCTTTTATCTTGTTAATAAAACCGGCGAATTCACCGGCGTCAAATCCTTTTCCCCAGGAGATCACCACGGTATCATCGCCGAAGGAACATAAGAATTTTTCATGAGCGGATGTTTTTAAAAATATCCGGTCTTTACCTTTGCAGGAACTGGTTCCCGGAAACCGCAGTTTGACCCATTGAGAGTAGGCGTCGAAGAATTCGGCGGATTCGTCAGGATTATCCCATTTGACGGCAAAAACAATAAACTGCTTTCCGTCCTTGCGATAAATCCTTAAGCGGTCGTTTTTCCATCCGGCGGAAGACTGTTCGGCCAGGACCCTGTCAAGATACTGGCGCAGGGAGAGGAAAATAAAAAACTCCCCCACCCGCGCGTCGTACAGCTGTTCCCATGAAGAAGGAACACCAATCTCAAACTCAGAAGTATCCGTTTTGCCCCCTCCCGGCACACTGCTCTCATAAGAATACGGATGCATAATCTGCCTCATGGAATACGGAGGGATTTTAAAAAGAACGTCCAGCCCGTTCCAGTCTTTCTGCTTCAAGAAACTCTGAATGAAATTCGCCCCGTAACCGTATATATTATATACGATATTCTCCCGCATGTATTGTGATTTTTTTAATAATGTATCTTCGATAAAAACGAAGACATCCCCCAGATCTTTAAAACTCTTGCCGTCTTTCCTAAGCAGATACTCCATCATCACCGCGGTCGCCTCTCCCTCAAACAAAGACCGGTATGCAAACGACGTGTCCAGATTATCCTTGAGTTGATCCGTCCCGAGAAATTTATCCAGCCCCAGGGAAGAATCCTGAAACGCGTGAACAAGTTCATGGACAAGCACGGCTTCGGCGATCGAAGGATACAGCCAATCACCCAATAGGATAGTTTTTTTCTTGGGATCATAGAGAGCGGCGGTAGAAGACACCTGCATATTCAGCATATTCTCTTTATAATCAGCCTCGTCGGGAAGGAACCCGAACCATTTCATCATCATACCCTCGCCCTCCAGCCGCCCGGGCGTATACTCGTCAGCTATCTGTTTTGAAAAATATTCCCGCATGGCGGCCCGGTCGTTGAATTCAACGCCTACCCGCAGCTGCGTGTCCCATCCCCGGATATTCCGGACTTCGGACGCAAGCTCATCAATCCGCTTTTCGAAATCATCTTTTTTCCGCTGAACCCGCTCGGTAATAACGCGGGGCAGGTTCAGGTCCGAAGGAACGTTAAATCCGCCGTACTTTACCGCCTGCAGAATATATAAAGAGCCGATTTTTCCTTCCGAACGCAAAAAAACCGGCAAAAAATCACCGGTATCGATCCAGACTTTAACAAAGATATCCCCGGTAACCCCCCATTGCCTGTATTGTTTCGAAGCAAGGCTGTATTGCAGAACATAACACTCCCTGCCCTGCCTTTTTTCCAGGCCCATAAAACGGACCGACACAGGATCAACGGCAGCATCATTTATGGTAAAAAGACTGCTCAATACCGCGTATTGCAGGACCTTTCTGCCCCCCCCTCCGGAGATCTCAAGCTCTTTTTCAACCCACTTTCTTTTTTCCATATCCCAGGTAAACGGGATCCCGCTGATCTCA